>DATLXS010000022.1:0-2334 GCA_035575675.1 Gemmatimonadales bacterium | reverse complement strand
GCGGTCCGCATCGGCCGCTTCGGGCGCGCGGCGGATGTACGGTGGCAGTGGCACTTCGCCGTACTTCGCGAGTGTAGCGTGCGCGTCGAGTGCCCCGATAAATCGGACGCGACGCAGTCCGCCGCCCAGGACCTCAACGATTTCGACGGCACTGTCGTCGCCGAACGTGACGCGGCGCTTGGGTTTCAACTTCCCGCCCGGATGCCCCATGGCCAGCCACGTACCGTCGGGCATTGCGCGGACCATTAACAGCTCCGCGGCGTTTCCCGTTTCCCGTTTCCCGTGTAGCCGGGCGGGTATGACGCGCGAGGTGTTGATGACGACCAGATCACCGGGGGGAATCAGCTGGGGGAGATCGCGAAAGTGCCGGTGCTGTGTCGCACCCGTCGCTCGATCGAGGACCAGCAAACGGCTCGCCGAGCGGTCGGGGAGGGGATGCTGGGCGATCTGCGTGCTGGGGAGATCGTAATCGAAATCAGATAGGTGGTATGTCAATCAGGTTTCGAAAATGCTCGGCTGCTCCGTCGATTTGGGGGGAACGAATCCGAAATGCCGATACGCCGCCGGCGTCGCGACTCGTCCTCTCGGCGTGCGCGCCAGGAACCCCTGCTGCATGAGAAACGGCTCGTAGACTTCCTCGAGCGTGCCTGGATCCTCACCGACTGCGGCGGCGACCGTTTGCACTCCCACCGGGCCGCCTTCGAACATTTCGATGATGGCCTTGAGGATGCGGGCGTCCATGTCGTCGAGGCCGAACTCGTCGACGTCGAGCCGCTTGAGCGCCTCGGCAGCGACCGCCGCGGTGATCTTGCCGCCGGCGCGGACTTGCGCATAGTCGCGCACGCGTTTGAGCAGCCGGTTTGCCACACGTGGCGTGCCGCGGCTGCGACGCGCGATCTCGGCAACCCCCGCGGCATCCGCGCCGACACCGAGGATGCCGGCCGAGCGCGTGATGATCTGGACGAGATCGTCCGGCGGGTAGTAGTGCAGCCGCTCGACCAGTCCGAAGCGCGCGCGCAGCGGCGGCGTCAGCAATCCAAACCGTGTCGTGGCCCCGATCAGCGTGAAGCGCTCGAGCTGCATCGGCAGCGTTTGGGCGTGCGGGCCGTCGGCGATGCGCACGTCCACGCGGAACTCCTCCATGGCCGGGTAGAGGAACTCCTCCAAGGCCGGCCGCAGGCGGTGCACTTCATCTATAAAGAGGATATCGCCCGCTTTGAGCGAGGTGAGCATGCCGACCAGATCGCCGGGGCGCTCGAGCACGGGGCCGGAGGTGGTGCGGATGCTCACGTCCAGCTCTTTCGCCATGAGCAGCGCCAATGTGGTCTTACCGAGTCCCGGCGGGCCGAAGAACAGCGTATGGTCGAGGGGCTCCTTGCGCTGCTTCGCGGCGTCGATAGCGATCTGCAGCGATTCCTTGACCTTGGCCTGGCCGACGAATTCGTCGAGCCGTGACGGCCGCAGTGCCGCGTCGCTGAGCCGCTCGCTCTCGAGCGCTTCGGGCGTGGTGATTTCGGATCGCGCCATCATTTTCGTTTCGCCCGCGCGATCCAGCGCACCGGCCGCTTGTCCGCCTCGATCTCGTGCGGTGTGTGACACCGCAGGCACACGTCCTCGGCGCGCGTCACGCCGGCGGGCACGAGGCGACGGTTCGTCGATCCGCAGCGCGTGCAGATCCATTCAGCCGTGACTTCAGCGGGGGGGGCGGGAATCGTGGTCATCGGGTCGTGAGAATCTGTAGGGCGCGGCGCACCACCGCCTCGGTTTCGTCGTTGCCATTCCCAGCCAGCACCTGGCGAACGGCCCGATCGGCCTCGGCGGTGCCATATCCCAACCGCTCGAGCGCCTTGAGCGCGGCTTCGGCTCCCACCGGGACGCTGATCGCAGGAGCTTCCGTGAAGTCTTCGACTTTCTCTCCGAGCTCGAGCGCGAGGCGTTCGGCGGTCTTCTTGCCGATCCCGTTGACGGACGAGAGCAGCGCGATGTTCTTCTCGCGCAGCGCCCGCGCGCCGCGCTCGACGCCGAGGGACGAGAGCAGCGCGATGCCGATCTTCGGGCCCACTCCCTGGACGCTCGTCAGCCGCTGGAAGAAACGGCGCTCGGCTTCGTCCAGAAACCCGTAGAGTGCCCAGCCATCTTCCCGTACCACGAGCTCGGTCGCGAGCGTGACCTCGGTACCGGCAGCGGGCAGGCGCTCCATCACGCCGAGCGGCACGACCACTTCGTAGCCGACGCCGCCCGGGGCTTCGACGACGACGCGGTCGGCAGTCTTGGAGGCGAGGCGTCCCCGGAGGTGCGCAATCATGACCGAAGAATGTAGGTGAGCGCAGCGAC
>DATLXS010000021.1:0-13971 GCA_035575675.1 Gemmatimonadales bacterium | reverse complement strand
CGATGTAATCGTCGGGAGACGTGCGACGCAGGTCCGCCGCCGCTGCGAGCGTCACACCACTCGGGACGTAGCCATTCAAGGGATCGTGCGCGGACGTCTGGTCCGTGACGACGTCGGGAGCGAACCCGCGACTCACCAGCTCCGGCAGGACATCAGCGCAGTTGCCCACCAACCCGACGGAGAGCGCGCGGCCGTGTCGTCTCGCGTCTTCGCACCATGTCAGCGCCTCGTCGACCGAGGAGGTGGAGCGGTCGAGATAGCGCGTGTCCAGGCGGCGCTGCACTCGGCCGGGATCGACATCGATCGCCAGACAGATCCCGTCATTCATCGTCGCGGCCAGCGGCTGCGCCCCGCCCATGCCGCCCAATCCGCCCGTGAGGACGATGCGGCCCTTGAGTGATCCCCCGAAGTGCCGTGCGGCGACGGCGCCGAACGTCTCGTAGGTCCCCTGGAGAATTCCCTGCGTCCCGATGTAGATCCACGATCCCGCAGTCATCTGCCCATACATGATGAGGCCGCGGCGCTCGAGATCGCGGAACACCTCCCACGTGGCGTATCGCGGGACGAGGTTCGCATTCGCGATGAGGACGCGCGGGGCATCCGGTTGCGTCGTGAACACGCCGACCGGTTTGCCCGATTGCACGAGCAGCGTCTCGTCGTCCGCCAGCACGCGCAACGCGCCGCAGATCGCCTCGAACGACGCCCAATTCCGCGCGGCCTTGCCGGTGCCGCCATACACGACGAGATCTTGCGGGCGCTCCGCCACTTCGGGGTCGAGGTTGTTCATGAGCATGCGGAGCGCGGCTTCCTGCACCCAACCCTTACAGCTCTTCGTGGCGCCGCGCGGAGCCCGTACCGTCCGGGGACCCGTCACGACGCGAATTTCCCCTCACGAAGGGCGCTCGCAACCTTCTCGATGTCTGCCGTCATGGGACGATCGCCCGTGAGCGCCGCGGAATACCGGCGCACCATGGCGTGATGGCGGGCCACCGCCCGCGCGGGCCTGAGCGGCTTGAGATATTCGAGTCCCTGCGCGCCGGCGAGCAGCTCGATCGCGACGATGCGCTCGGCATTGGCGAGAATGCGCCCCGCTTTCCAGGCGGCGCTCATCCCCATCGGGACGACGTCCTCCTGGTTTCCCTCCGTCGGCACCGACTGCACGCTCGCGGGCGTCGCCAGGACACGGCTGTCCGCGACGAGCGCCGCGGCAGCGATCTGCGCAGTCATGAACCCCGATTCGAGACCAGGATCGTGCGCGAGAAACGCCGGCAGCCCCGACGAGAGGTCCGGGTTCACCACCCGCTCCAGGCGCCGCTCGGCGAGTCCCGCGAGCGTCGTCAGCGCGATCGCGATCACGTCGAGCGCCAGGGCGATCGGCTGGCCGTGGAAATTGCCGCCTGACACCACGTCGTTGCCGAAAACGAGCGGATTGTCCGTGGCGGCGTTCAGCTCCGCGCTCACCAGCCGTTCCGCGAACGCGAGCCCCTCGCCGACCGCGCCCAGCACTTGCGGCGTACAACGCAGCGAGTAGGCGTCCTGTACGCGCGGATCGTTTTCGCGGTGCGACTCCCGGATTTCGCTGTCCGCCAGCAGCTCGCGGAGCAGCGCTGCCGAGCGCTGCTGCCAGGGGTGTGGGCGGGCGTCATGGATGCGCGCGTCGAATGGATCCGGTGAGCCCCGCACGGCCTCGAGACTCATCGCTGCCGCGGCATGCGCGCTCCGCCACAGCGTCCAGGCGTCGCTCACGAGGAGCGCCCCGAGGCCGGTCTGCGCCTGCGTGCCGTTCACAAAGGCCAGGCCTTCTTTGGCCTCGAGCGTGATGGGATTCGGGACTTTGACATCCCCTTCCCCGATCATGGCTAACGCGAGATGCGACAACGGGGCAAGGTCGCCCGACGCACCAACGCTGCCTTGCGACGGCACCGACGGGTGCAGCTTCCGATTCAGCATGTCGACCAGCAGCTCGGGAACGATCGGCCGCACGCCGCTCGTCCCGCGCACCAGGACATTGGCGCGGAGCACCATCATCGCGCGGACGGCATCCACCGGGAGCGGATCGCCGACGCCGGAGGCGTGGCTGCGAATGAGATTGAGCTGTAACTGCCGGGCCTGATCCGGCGGAATCCGGACGTGGGCGAGCTTGCCGAAGCCGGTGTTCACGCCATAGATCGTCTGGCCGCGAGCCACCGCGGTTTCGACCGCCTGGCGCGACTGTTTGACCGCGGTGAGCGCCGCGGGATCGATCGCGACGGCAGCATGCCGCCGTGCCACCGCGACAACGTCGTCTATGGAAAGGGAATGACCATCCAGTGTGACGGGCTTCGCCATGGGGACCAAAGCTAAGGCGCCGGAGTGGTTTGACCACTCCGGCGCCTAGACCTGACTCGGACTCCCTATTTCGAGCTTCGAACTCCGGTGCCAGTCGGCATGGCGACCGACTGCCCGGCGCGGATCACCAGCTCAGGGTTGCCCGGATCAGTTTGGAAACTCCAGTCAAAAATCAGGTAGTGCCGGCCAACGTGCGTCACGCGCAGCGCGCCGTAGCGCAACGTCGTGCCCTCCACGATTTGGAAGACATAGGCATAGCCCGGAACCGCCTGAATCATGTTGCGCGAGTACCCGGAATCCGGCGCGAAGTCGATCGACGTCAGGTCCGCCACCGGCGACGCGCTGTACAGCCGGATCTGGGTTCCAGAAAACTCGGGCACCAGCCACAGCGTCGAGTCGGTCGGGTCGCGGTGCACCCAGAAGTCGAGGCTCGTGAGGTTGCCGTTCTGGATCAGGCCGAGTTCCGAGGACTGCGCGCGGCCGTCGGCGTTCACGTCCTGCCAGAACCGGAAGCCGGACTGGGGCTGGTTCTCCTCGTAGGCGAACACGAGGGTGTTGCGCGCATCGGGACGGGGCGTGTCCTGGCGCAGCGGCGACCAGAGACTCTCGTAGCCCTCGCGGCTGACTGCCGAAACGCCGAAGCAGCGCGGTACGCCATTGGTCAGGGCGCTGGCGAGAAACTCGGGCGCCACCGTGGTGCCCTCGAGCACCCAGTTCGTGCCGCACAGCGTGCTGTCGAGATCGTAGTCCGTGCTGTAGATGCGATACCATTTGAAGCGGGTCGGCGCCGCGATGTACGAGGTGTCATCCCATTCGAGATGAATGGCGCCGTTGAGGGAAATCGACGACAACCACGCGGGGGATACGAGCTGCTGCCGCTCGTCCACCGTGATCACATTGCTGAAGCCGCTCTCCACGCCGTTGTCGTCCACTGCAGTCACGAGGTACTGCAGAAAGGGGACGCCGTTGTCGTGGAAGCTGTTGGAGGTCGTTTCGCCGCGCAGATCGAAGGAGCCGCTGGTCGACGCCCGCGAGTACACCCGGTAGCTCGCGAGATTCGCGTCGGTCACATCATCCCAGAAGAGCAGAATGCCCAGCGGCCGATTGGGATCGCCGCTCGGCTCAAGCTCGTAGGACAGGTTGGCCGGCGTGGACGGGCCGCTGCCGTTGGCGTCCACGAGGGACGATTGGCAGGCGACGGTGGCCAGCAAGACCAGGGACAAGAAGACACGCATAAGAGCCTCAGAAAGGGGGATCGCCCGAGGAGTAAGCACGGCTCATGCCCGAAGCGAAGTCGCTGTTCTGCAGGTAGTTACGAAAGAGGCAGCCGCACCAATGTCACCGGCAGAGGACAGCGCGGTCTACCGAACGTAGGTGTTCTGATCGTAGTCGAACTTGATGTCCGGCTGATCGGTCAACGTGATGTTGAAGCTGAAGGAGAAGTTGCCGGCCGCCGTCTTGTTGAAGCTGAAGCTCGCCCGCCACCGCCGCAGATCCCGCTGCAGCGACAACGAGTGGTAGGAGAACTGGCGCGTGACGAGGTCGTACTGCGTGCTCCAATTCGCGGTCCAGTTGTGCGTCGGACTGAACGACAGGTTCATGGCCGACGTCTCCCGGCCCGGGACGTTCCGCAATGCAGGCGTCGTATCGTTGCGGCTGCGCGACAGCGACAACGAAATACCGAGCGTAAAGCCCCTGCCCCCGCCGATTCCGCCACCCATTCCGCTTCCAGGCCCCCGCGGGGGATACGGTTGCCGCGTGCTGCCCTGAAAGCGGTGAAAGTCGTCGGACGGGGTGCCGGGGCCTTGTCCCGTACTGTCGGGCGCGGGGGGGGGCTGCACCGGCCGCGCGCGGAGTCCAAGCATCCGGCCAAGACCCTGCAGGGTCGCCGGCGTCACGGTAAACGACGCCGACACGCTCTGCAGGAACGGCTTGAACTTCGCCGAGTCGGTTCCGACTTGCCCTTTCCACAGGTCGTGCGTGATCGACAGCTGAAAGCTTGGCAGCAAATCGGAGAGGAAGGTGTTCGAGAGCGTTTGATTCTGCCAGCCGGTGCGGTGCGGTTGCTTCGCCTGCTCGAAGTTATAGCCGATCCCGCTGGTGCTGATGCTCAAGATCCGGAGCTTGCGCGGCTCAGCCTCGCTGGCGGTGTCGCCGGCGGCCGGCTTCAGCTTGGCCTCGAAGTTCTGCGACAGGCCCAGACTGATCGTCTGTTGCGGGTCGGTCCGGGCGTTGAGTGTCTGGCCGGAGGGATCGATCGCGCGGGCAAAGGCCGCGGGCACGCTCACGCCGGGCGCGTACTGATAGCTGATCTGGGGGGAGAACGAATGCCGGATGCGCGAGAGGGGGCCGATCCCCGGGAAGAAACCGAAGAACGTGGGTGAAGCGCTCGCGCTGAATTGCAGACGCTTGCCCTGGCGCAGAAACTCGCCTCCCGTGAACTGGTTGCGGATCATGAACGGGCCCGCGCCGGTCGCGTTCACGATTGCAATGCCGGGCTGCAGTTTCCAGGAGCTCGCGAAAAACGACGGCAGGTTGATGCCCGTACTCCACTCGACGCGGGACTCGTATGTTTCCCCGAACAGCACCTTCCCGACCGCTCCCGTGCTGTCCCCCGGCAGCGCGAACTCCTGGCGGCCGTGGATCCGGGAATCCGTTATCGACAGGCTATTGACCCAATTCCACCGTCCCAGCCGCAGCGGCGTATTGATGGTCATCGTCGTGTGACGCGTGTCATTGAACAACTTCAGCGTGTCGGGCGTCGCGCCACCGGGGACGAGCAAGACACCATTCGCCTGGTGGAATTGCTGGTCATTGCTGAAGGAGAACCCTGGCGACCAGGTCATCCAGGACGTGATGTTCACCGCGGACGGGGTCAGGCTGATCGTCGGGAATGTCTGCGTGATGTTGTCCGATGACAGGTCCTGGTACCGCGTCCCACCGATATTCAGCGCTCCCCAGGAGAAGCGCTTGTCGAAGTTCAGGCTCGACCCGACCCGGGCGGTCACCTCCCAGGGATTGAGCGAATTGCGCTGAATGATCGCGCCATTCGTGGAATAGTCGACGTGCGCGTTGAATGATGTCTGCGAATTAAACCGCTGCGTGTGATTCCACCCGATGCGCGTGCTGACACCAGGATTATCGAGCTCTGACGTGCGCGTGAAGGTGAGCTGTCCGCTCATGAAGCGATCGAGCCATTGGTACTGGGCCTGACTGTGCAGCGACACATTGCGGCCGGCGAACCAGTCCCCCGAGACCAGTACGTCGACATAGTCGTTGAGCGCGAAGTAGTAGCCGAAGTCGGAGACGTGCCGCGCGAAGCGGCGCGTGGGACGGACGAGATCGTTGATGCCGAAATGCGGGAACAGAATCCCGCTCCGGCGCCCGCCCCGAATGTCCGAGAAGATGAATGGCAGCCACATGATGGGGACGTCACGGACATAAAGCACCGCCGGCCGAGCCACCATGGTGCTCTTGTTGATCCATTTGACCTGCCCGGCAGCGAAATGGTAGTCCGGCACGGGCTGCGGATCGGACGTGAACACCGCCTTGCTGGCGTAGACGCGCCGGGAGTTCGAATCGGTGGCGAACCCCCGGCCGCGCACGAGCCACGTGACGCCACCTTGCTGAAAATCGGTCAGCGCGTCCCGGACCGTGCCGCGGCGCAGACACGTGTCGTAGCGCATCCCTTCCCCCACCAGCACCGTGCCCTGATCGAACAGCTGCGGATCTCCCTCCGCGTTGAGCTGGCAACTTGCCTCGTGATAGCGGATCGAATCAGCCTGCACCTGTGTGCCTTCGCGCTCGACGAACGCTTCCTTCCGCAAGAAAATTGTCTGGCTGTCGCCCACGACCACAAACGTGTCGGACATGTAGTGCGTGAGGCGGAAGCCCTGGAGTTTCAGCAGCGAGTCCATCACGGCGTCGGAAGGAGGGAAGGAGCGAGACGGTGCGGTGGGGAGACCGGCCTTGCGGGCCGTGGCCGAATCCATCGTGCCGGGTGGCCTCGCGACGGCTGCGGTGTCGCGCGCACCGCCTTGTGGCGCCGCCGCCGGCGGCCGCGACGGGGGCGGCGGCGGCGCGGGGGGGGGATTCTGCGCGCGGAGCGATCCGATGCCAAGCACGATCAGGACCATCGTTGCCGCCGCCACACGGCGTGCCCGCCGCCGGCTCGCGACCCACGCGCACCAGATGCTGAGCTCGTACAGCAGTAACAGCGGTCCCAGCATCAGCATCATCGACACGGCATCCGGCGGCGTCAGGATCGCCGCGAGGAAGGCGGCAATCACGATCGCGTAGCGCCGCTGCCGTCCCAGAAACTGCGGCGTCACGATCCCCAGAGCCGCGAGGATCGTCACGACGAGGGGCAGCTCGGCGATGAGCCCGCACCCGACGACGAACGGCACCGCCATCCCGAAGTAGCGGTCGATCGTAATCATCGCGGTGAGATCGGTGCGCTGGAAGCCGAGCAGCACCTTCAGGGCGGCCGGCAGGAGCCACTGGTAGCAGGCGATTGCGCCGGCGAGGAACAGCACGACACCGACGGCCAGCGCGGGAATGATCAACCGCTTCTCCCGCTCGTAGAGCGCCGGCGCCAGAAACGCCCAGATCTGGTAGATGACGACGGGGGACGCCGCCAGGCAGCCCAGCGCGAACGCCACTTTCAGCGTGAGCATGAACGGCTCGGCGGGACTCGTGAAGACCAACCGGCCGCCGGGGAGGTAGGGGGCGATCGGCCGCTTGAGGACCTCGATGATGTCGACCTTGTCGAGCAGCCACCAACCTACGACCGTCCCCACGAGAACCGCGACCAGACTCCAGAGGATGCGCCAACGCAACTCCTCGAGATGGTCGAGAAACGGCATCTCACCGCGTGGCGTCATCGGGGGTACGGCCAGAAGACGTTACGGCTTGAGACGCTGCTGATTTTGCCGCGCGAGATCGGCTTCGGGCGAGCGCGGATACGTCGCGATCACCCGGGAATAGAAGTTTCGCGCCGTCGTCTTGTCACCTCGCTGTTCGGCGAGGAGGCCCTGCTTGTAGAGCGCCGACGGAGCGCGCGGCGACTTGGCGTAGGTCTTCACAACTTGATCGTACACCGCCGCCGCGGAATCGGGTGCCGCCTGCTCAAAACTCTCCCCGATGTAGAACAGCGCGTCGGGCGCTCGTTCGTGCGTCGGGAACACGCGCAGGAATTCGCGGAATCCCAGCCGGGCCGTCGCGAGACTGCCGCGCCGGTATTGCTGCAGGGAGAGGTCGTACATCTGATCGGGCCCGGGTCCGGCGGGGTTGCCGGACGCACCGACGGGGGCCCCAGTGCTTGGCACGCCCGGATCGGGCTGCTGCGCGCGCGATTCAATCCGCGACCGGAGCTCGGTAAGCCGCTGCTGGCTCTGCCCGGTCAACTCCTGCACCGAGACCAGCTGCTGCTGCACCGACAGCAGCTCGGTGCGCAGGTCGCCGCGCATCTGGACCAGGTAGGCCTGCTGTGCCGTCAACGCCTGTTGCAACAGGCGGACGGCGGTCAGGATGGTGTCCCGTTCCGCCGCCCGCGTCGCGTCACTCTTGGCGAGGTCGGCCTGGAGCGCCTCGACCTGGAGCTCGACCTTCCGGACGTCGCCTTTCAGCGCGCATCCGGCGGCGAGCCCCAGGGCTATGACGCACGCACTACGGACGGTGGAGATTGTCGCCACCGCTGGTCGCCTCGAATTCGTCGCGCCGGTTCTGCGACCACGCCGACTCGTCGTGGCCGTCGACCAGCGGCTTCTCTTCACCCCACGACTGCGTCTCGATCCGGCTCGCATCGATCCCGTGGCTCACGAGGTACTGCTTCGCCGCCTGCGCGCGGCGATTGCCCAGGGCGAGGTTGTATTCGTCGGAGCCGCGCTCATCGCAATGCCCGCCGATTCGGATTTTGAGGTCGGGGTTCGCCTGCAGAATGGCGACCTTTTGGTCGAGCGCGCCCATGTCGTCTGAGCGGATGTTCGACTTGTCGAGGTCGAAGTGGATCATCGCGGCCAGCGTGGTCCGGACCTCATCGCCCGCGCGGGCGATTGCGGCCAGAGAATCCGCGCGGCGTTGCGCCGCGATGCGGTCCGCTTCCTCGCGGGCCTGCCGGTCGCGCTCGGCCTGCGCCGCAGCTTCCGCTTCTTGGCGCGCCCGCTCGGCGGAGGTGTCGACCGCTGGCGTCGTAGTCTGCGGTGCCGGCTTGCCGCCGCACGACGCGGCCGCAATCACGGCAGCGCCTAAACCCAGCGCGAGGAGCAACGATACCGATTTCATCCTATCTCTCCGATCAGGGGGTGAAAGATGGGGCTTCCGAAAGCCGTGGTGACCAAGACGGCAAACGCGCCCCACTCTGCTGCAGCAACGGCCGGATGCGGCCGGTGTCGAGATCGATGATCCACAACTGGCGGTAGCCCGACCGGTCGGAAACAAAGGCGAGATGACGGCTGTCGGGGGCCCAGGTCGGATCCTCGTTGCGACCCACCGAGGTGAGCTGCCGGACCGTGCGCGTGCGCACATCCAGCACGAACACCTGCAGTGTACCTGCCACGTCCCGGTGAAACGCTACCGATTGCCCGTCGGGCGACCACTCGGGCGCATTGGACGACCCGGTCACGCCGTAGTCGAATGGCGCGAACAACTGCTGGTCCGTTCCATCCGCCGCCATCACATAGATCTGCGGCAGACCCGGGCGCGTCGAGACGAATGCAATACGCTGCCCGTCAGGGCTGAACGTCGGGGACAAGTTGTCTGAAAAGCGCCCCACGGTCAAGCGGCGTAAGCAACAGTTATTCTTGATGTTAATCGTGTACAGATCGGTGCCTTCCTCGGTCGCACGGCTGAACGCCAAGGTTTGCCCGTCGGGCGAGAACGCCGGTGTGAAATCGAGCGCTGACCCGGTCGTCGACACGGCGATGCGCTTCCCCGTGGCCATCTCCTGCAGATAGAGCCATCCCTTTCCAGCCTGGAACTCCATGTACGCAAAGTGCCTCCCGTCCGCGCCCCACGCGGGCGACATGGCCTGACGGTCGGTCGAGGACACGAGCTTTTGATCGGCGCCGTCCTCATCGATCTGATACACCTTGCCTTCTCTGACGAAGAGCACGCGCGTGGCGGCGATTCCGGGTGTGCCGAGTGCGGCCTGCAACGCCTGGTCGGCGAGCCGATGCACGGCCATTCGGAAATCGGCATCGCCCGGCCGCGGCAGCCTGGCGCGCACCGTGCGGCGAATGCCCGCCGCGGCAATGTCGTGGAGCGTCGCCACGGTGGTGTCACCCGCCGCGGTAATGTCGAGGGCGAAGTCGGCGCCGAGCGCCTGATACAGCGGATAGTTGAGCGTGCTGCCCGATTGTGCTCCGCCCGTGGCGGTGGTCCCCGTTCCCGGCCGGCGTCCGGTGGCGCGCGCGGCCGTCGGAGCGCCGGCGAGCCGGATCGAGTCGCCGCCGGGAAGGGTGATCACCTCGAAGCGATCACTGTAGTCCAGATCCCGCGCCACAATCGCGCGCACCGAATCGAGACCCATCCCGCCCCCGGCACGCGGCAACAGCACCAGCCCTGGGCGCACCCCCGGGCGGTAGATGATGCCGATGCGGACGCCGCGATCGATGGCTGAGGTGTCCTGAGCGGCGGCCGGACGGCCGAGCGGCCCCGCGGCCAATAACAACGCTGCGAAACAGATTACGCTTCTCACTGATGTTGTCCGGAGAAGTAAAACCGCACGAAGAGAATGTCGGGGGTCCATCCCGCGGGGAGCGCGCCGAATAACCGTCGCTGGCCCAGCTCCTCGATCACGCCTTGTGCTTCCAGATCGAATGCGAAGTTGCCGGAACGCCGCACGAATTGCAGGTCCGTCACTGACCCATCGCGATGGACAAGAAACGAAACCTCCGCTTCCAGCGCTGTGCGTTGCTCCGGACGTTGCCAGACGCGCAACACCTGTGACACGATGTTCTGCAGATACTCGGGAAACGGAAACGCCACGCCTTCGGTGCTCACGGTGGCGACGTCGTTGCCGGTCGAGGGCTTCTCGCCAGGCAGGGGCTGGTTCGTGGGCGTCGTACGCGGCGCCGCTTCGCGCCGCGTTTGATCCTGTGTCGCCGGCGGCGTCGCGCGGGAGACCGTGCTTTGCGGGCGCTTGGTCGCGGGAACAGGTGCCGGCTTTTCCTCGGCCGGCCGCTCGAACGCTTCCGGCGCTTTTCGCGACTCGAGATCCGGCGCCGGCGCGGCGATGAGATGGACGCGGTAGGTGGGCGGCAGACGCGTGCGTCCCGCGGGTCTGCCAAACAGCAACGCCCCCACGAGCCCGTGCACCATGAGCGTGCCAGTGACCGCCATGCCGACAGGGGCCGGAGTCCGGCCGCGTCCTCTCATCGGTTGATCGTCTCCGGTTCAGCGACGAGTCCCACATCCTGCACGCCCGCGCCCCGGATCACCGCCAGGACCTGTACGACGCGGGCGTAGGCGACTCGACCATCGGCTCGCAAATACACCCCCGTGGGGCGTTTCGTTCGCACGAAGGCGGGAAACGTGGCCAGGAAGTCCTCGTAGGACAGCCCCGCCTGATCGAGATAGATCTTGCCGTCCGCATCCACCGTCACGACCAGTCCCTGCTTCGGCTCGATGGCGCGGACCTGCGCGCGTGGCAACCGCACGTCCACACCGCCCTGCATGATGGGCGCAGTGATCATGAAAATGATGAGCAGCACGAATGCGACGTCCACGAGCGACGTCACGTTGATGTCGGCGTTGAGCGGCAGCTCGCCGTGTCCGCGCAACCCGCCGCCGCCGAGCAGGCCTCCTGCCATCAGATCCGTCCTTCCCGGGCCAGGGTCCCGACAATCTCCTGGGCAAAGCCCTCGAGCTCGCCGGCGAATAGTCCCAGACGATTGACGAAGAGGTTGTACGCCATCACGGCGGGAACGGCGACCGCGAGGCCGCCGACCGTGGTGACCAATGCCTCGGCGACGCCTGGCGCGACGGCGGTGATGTTGCCGGACCCACCGACGGCGATCCCGATAAAGGCATCCATCACGCCGAGCACCGTGCCGAGCAGGCCGAGCAGCGGACTGACCGATCCGAATGTCGCAAGCCAGGGAATGAAGCGCGCGGCGGTATCACGCTCGGCGGCCACTTCCTTCGCGAGCACCATGCGCAAGGCTTCGAGCTGGGTCGTGGTCAGCGTTCCGGACGCCGCCGGACCCGGATTGCCCGGGGTGGCCCCCGTGCCCTTGAGGAGTCCCGGTTTCAGTTCGGAAAAGAAATGCACGGCTTCACGGAGCAGGCGATTGTAGGGCGACGCCGGCAATCGCATCGCCACATGATAGGCCTCTTCGAGCCGCGGGGCCTTCTCGACTTCGCCGAGGAAGCGGTCGCCGAGCTGCCGCATTCGACGGAATTGCCACCACTTGAGCACGATGAGATACCACGACACGAGCGAAAAGACGGCGAGGATGCCCAGCACGAACTGCGTTTCGCGGCTGGACGTGAGCACCAGCTCCCACGGCGTCGTGGGGATCGCCCCTCTCACCTGAAAGAGCACCCTAGCCTCCTCGGTATCCCTGCGGGTGTGTTTGATGCCACTGCCACGCGCTACTCAGGATCTCCTCCAGACTCGAATGCGATGGCCGCCATCCAAGCATGGTCGCGGCGCGGCCCACGGCCGCGACGAGCTCCGGCGGATCGCCGGGACGGCGCGGACGCTCGACGGTCGGAACGTCGCGTCCGGTGACACGGCGCGCGGCCTCGACGATCTCGCGCACCGAGCGCCCCGTCCCCGTGCCCAGGTTCACCGCCGCAGCCGATCCTCCATCGAGCTTCACGTCCAGCGCGCGGAGATGCGCGTCGGCGATGTCCGTCACGTGCACATAGTCACGGACCGCGGTGCCATCAGGCGTCGGGTAATCGATCCCGTAGATCTCCAGCGCGGCACGTTTGCCGAGTGCCGCCGCCAGCACGTTCGGGATCAGATGCGTCTCCGGATCGTGGTCCTCGCCCAGCCGTGCGGTGGCGCCCGATGCATTGAAGTAGCGCAGGCTCACCACACCCATGCCGTTCCGGGGCCCGACGTCGGCGAGCAGCCGCTCGAAGTCCCGCTTCGTCTCGCCGTACGGATTCACCGGCGCCTGCGGCGAGTCCTCAGTGATCGGGACCTTCGCCGGATGGCCGTACACCGCGCACGAGGACGAGAAGACGAAACGGCGGACCTTGGCGCGAACCGCCGCCTCCAACAGTACACGGGCGGCCGTGACGTTGTTGGTCACATACTTCTGAGGCTGAGCAACCGACTCCGGGACAAGGGCGAAGGCGGCCAGGTGGATGATTGACTCGATCCCCTCAGCCTTGAACAGCGCCTCGATCAGCTCACGGTTGCCTACACCCCCCTGGATGAAGCCGGCACCCCGCGCGACGGCCTGACGGTGACCGTTGCTCAAGTCGTCGAGGATGACGACCTTGTACCCCCGATCCAGAAGTTGATCGACGACGACGCTGCCGATGTAGCCCGCACCCCCCGTGACAAGGACGCGTTGCGTCACTCCGACCCCCCGGGTTCCATCCCGAACAGCCGGCGGAGCGCCTCGAGCAGACCGTATCCCCGCCCTTTCTCGGCGGCGGCCTTGAGCGCGATGGTCGGCTGGTGCAGGAACTTGTTGAGCAACGCCTGGCTGAATTGCTCGACCCGGGCGCGATCCTCGGCGCTCAAGTGCCCGAGCTGACGCAGCGCCCGCTCGAGCTCCAGCGCGCGCAGATCGTCCATCCGCTGGCGCAGCTCTTTGATGACCGGGACGACACCGAGACCGCCGTACCACGACCAGAACAGATCGGTCTCCTCTTCCACGATCCGCTCGGCGGCGGGGATTTCGTCGCGGCGGCGGACGGTCGCCTGTGCGGCAACCGTCTGGAGGTCGTCGACGTCGTAGAGGAACACGTTCTCGAGCTGCGCGATCGCGGGATCGACGTCCCGCGGCACCGCGAGATCCAGAATGCAGAGCGGCTTGCCGCCGCGGGCGCCGATCACCGCACCCACGCGCTCCCAGGTGACCACCGCGTGCGGCGCGGCAGTCGAGCAGAGGGCAATGTCGGTCGTCGCGAAATGCGGCCAGGCTTCGTCGAGGGTCACCGCTGTCCCGCCCAGCCGCTCGGCGATGGCCCGCGCACGCTCGTGGGTGCGGTTCGCGACGAGCGTGATCTGGACGCCCTCGTTGCTCAGGCACGTCGCGGCGAGCTCCGCCATGTCACCGGCGCCGAGAATCAGGGCGCTCTTGCCGGCGAGATCGCCGAAGATTTTCCCGGCGACGGCGACGCCCGCCGATGCGGCGGATGCCGTTCCCCTTGCAATGCCGGTTTCGGTCCGCACCCGCGATCCGACGTGCAGCGCCGTCTGAAACAGCCGATGCAACACCGGACCGGCTTGCGCGCGTGATGCCTCCCACGCCTCCCGCACCTGCCCCTGGATCTGCGACTCGCCGATGATCATCGAATCCAGCCCCGACGACACCCGGTACAAATGGCGGACCGCGTCACGGTCGCGGGCGATGTATCCGAATTCGCGGGCCCCCCCCTCCCCTCTGCCCGCGGAACTGACCGGAAGCCGCTCGCCGAGCAGCGTCCACACCGCCTCGAGCGCCGGCTCGTCGCCCG
>DATLXS010000020.1:0-20522 GCA_035575675.1 Gemmatimonadales bacterium | reverse complement strand
CGTTAGGCAGCGCCATGAGTCCAATGAAGAGTCAGCCATGTGAGTGGCGATTCGGAGATGGTGAAGAAAGTGTCGAGGCGTGGCTTCGACACCCGGACAAGTTGCACATGATCGTTTATTTTCGTCCCCCCGAGAGTCCCGAGAATCAGTGGCGTTCCATCATGACAGTGACCCGGGCATGGCTTCGTCGCGAAGCCGCGGCGCATCAGCTCGGTGGCATCTGGCCGGCACTGCTCATCGTTCCTGACGGACCACGGGAAGTGATCGAAGCGAGCATTACGCAACAGCTCAGTGGGGGCTGGTCCTTAGTGATTGCGAATGAGGGGCGCCCGTTTAGCCTACCCGAACCTGCTGATCTCTGATGCGCTGCCTAACAAGCGCTTGAAGCTGACGGCGCGCGTAGATTAAGGAATGAATCTTTCTTCAGCGCGCCGCAGCTTAAGCGCGATTCGTTAGGCGGCTCCTCCGAGGTGTGAAAGCGAGCCTCAAGACATGGGTTTCATTCCTGCGTGGGCAATCGGTGGCGCGGTTCTCATATTCGCCGTTGCAGTTGCACAGATCGTGGTAGTAAAGTTGCGGGCTTCGGTCCGAAAGCTGCCTGCCTCTGATGAGGACATTGCCGAGTTGCGCCAGGCATTTGATGCCATGCAGAGCCGCATGGGAGAGATGGAAGAGCGACTTGATTTCACTGAGCGCCTCTTGGCCCAGTATCGCGAAGCCGACCGGTTAGGCCCTCCGCGACAGTAGACACTGTGTAAGGGAGCCGCCTAACAAGCGCTTGAAGCTGGCGGCGCGCGTAGATTAAGGAATGAATCTTTCTTCAGCGCGCCGCAGCTTAAGCGCGATTCGTTAGGCTGCGGCGCGGGCGCTGGATGAACCGTCACGATGGGCTGATTTTTCTGGTTCCGACGATCCCTGCGGTTGGAGGGATCGTCCTGCTGGTCGTCTCCAATGTGATCTACGCACGGCGGACGCAAGACCCCGAGCTCCGGACGCGATTTTGGCTGCCAAAGGCTCGTCTAACGCCTCGGGAGTACATTCTGAACAGGCTGGGCTTCGCTCTCGCAGTCGCGACCCTTCCTCTGCTTGCCCTGGTTGGTGTTCTACTCGCATCAATGCGCCCCTAATGGCCCGATCGCCGCAGCCTAACCAGCGCTTGAAGCTGGCGGCGCGCGTCGATTGTGGAATGAATCTTTTTTCAGCGCGCCGCAGCTTAAGCGCGATTCGTTAGACAGCGCCACGAGATGATCCCGTGAATAGCACCCCTCCGGTTTCGAAGCCACCGATTCGATATCATGGTCGAGTGTTCTTGTTCTTGCTCTTAGTCGTTGTCGCGCCTGCAAGTGTAATTGCTTATGTCTCCGATCCGCACCTAAGCGTTTGGACATTCGCACCGGGGCTGATCGCTTCGGTTGCAATCCTCGGGTACGTGTACACGAAATGGTGGCGCGAGGGCAGGCTCGGATGATCGAGGCGCTGCCTAACAAGCGCTTGAAGCTGACGGCGCGCGTAGATTAAGGAATGAATCTTTCTTCAGCCCGCCGCAGCTTAAGCGCGATTCGTTAGGCGGCACGAGGAGGATCGGTGGTTTTGGCACGCCCACGCGCGATCCTCTTTGACTTTGGCAATACGTTGCTGCACGAGGGACCAACCGATTTCTTGGCCGGAGCGCGGGCAGTGCTGGCTCTCGCGCGCGAAGCTCCAGGATGCACAGCCGACGTTCTGGCGAACGCGATGAGAGACCTAATGGCGGACCTAGATCCTCGCCGGTTCGCTGCTCAAATCGAACTCCCGCCCGAGACGGTCTGGCGCCTGATCTACGACCCGCTCGGCTTGGCCTTCGACCACGAGCCGGCGACCATCGAGTGGGCGTTCTGGAGCGCGGCGACGAGCTGGACGCCGGAGCCGGGCATTGAGCCTGTCCTGAGGCTACTCCATGTCCATCACCTCAAGTGCGCCGTGTTGAGCAACACGATGTTCCGAAGCCACATCATCGCCCGTCAACTCGCTACCAGCGGGTTGGGCCCTTTCCACTTTGTCATGGCGTCGTCAGAAGAGATCCTACGCAAGCCGCACGCACGCCTCTTCAGGCGCGCGGTACAACGCATCGGCGAGAATGCGCGGGACGTGTGGTTCGTCGGGGATTCCCTGGAGTACGACATGAAGGGAGCAGCGGAAAGCGGATTGGTGCCAATCTGGTATAGGGGCCACGCGGTCGTACCAGTGCAGTACGGCGCACGCGTGGTTACGACTTGGGACGAGTTCGGCACCCTGCTCGCCGATACACTTCGGGCAACGTGACGCCCGCGTGCCGCCTAACAAGCGCTTGAAGCTGACGGCGCGCGTAGATTGTGGAATGACTCTTTCTTCAGCGCGCCGCAGCTTAAGGGCGATTCGTTAGGCAGCGCTGACCCATGTCATACGCAGTGGCGGTCGTAGCGCACCCCGACTTCGAGGCGCTTACGCCACTCGCTGAACGAGTTCACGTGTGGTTGGTCGACACTCCTGCCAATCGATCGCGGGCTGAGACCTATTGGCGCTCGCACCCTGAACAATCCACCAATCAGGGAATCACGACCTTCAAGGTCCGAGAGCGCGCCGAACCGGACCAGATCATCCTGGAGGCGTTGGGGCCGCTCGATCTGCACCACGGAGAGTATTCACATAACCCACCTTGGGATACGGTAGAGGTCTACGGAGCCACTCCGACACTTCTGCTGCGTGAAGTTCTGCAAGACATGGGGGTCACGGAAGTGAACTCAATTCCCGGTGGATTTCGTGCGACCCGTTCCGGTGGCATGAGCGGTTGAGGACATAGCTAACGAATCACTCGTGGGACATCGCTAACACCTGGTGTGACGGTACCGACGGCCCTGGTGGTCCTCGGCTCAGGCCATCCAAATGCGCTTCTGGCTCCGCTCGCTACTCATCGTTGTAGCCACCATCGCCGCCTTCTTTGCCATCATACGAGCCAGAAGTAACCCATTCGGGGTTCCCACCCTTGAATGGCTGTTTGCCCTCGTGGTCGTTGCAAAACGGTGCTCTCTACGCATTCCTTAGATGCCCCAACTGCGGCAAGTGGGCGCGCCTGGACCCCGGCGAGGATTTCGTCTCCAAGCAGCCGCGGTGCGACTCCGGGCGATCCCCGAGGAGTTCGAGCCTGTCATGGTACGCTGACAGCGACCTTCCCCTTCACCCGGTGAGCAGGTTGAGGGGAGCGCGACGAGTCCAGCGTGGCCAGCAGTGAATCGACCCCCCCAAACCCCTCTTTGTCTTTGACATAATCGGCATTCCGCGGATCCACCGCCGGCCAGTCTCGCAGTCGATCGGGCGCATACAGGCCCCCCATGATCCCCATTGCGTTGATGAGCGTATCTGATGTGGGGTTGTCGTAGACCACCACTAACCGGTAGGGGTGTCCGGCATCGAGATGCGGGCCGCGGTGCCAGAGCGCGAAGATCGGCCGTTGGACACGCAGCGTGTGACCGGTGCTATCGCGATCCGTGCGCACGGTTGCCAGGGTGCGGCCGGTAGCGGCGTCCTCGAGACGCATCATCACGGCGTGGTCGTGCAGATGCCCGCTGGCAGCCAGCAGATGGCCGCTCGCCGCCACGGTGAACTGCTTCGTCACGACCAGGCCCCCCGGCGGCACCTCGAATCCGTCCGTCCCACCGTTGACATGGTTTACGTCCACTGAGAACGGCAGCACGTCGAGCGGCGCCGGTTGCCGGTGCCGCGGGTTGAGCAAGAAGGTATAGCGCACGTAGGCGCCATCGACGTCGTGTCCCGTGAGATTGTCCCACATGATCACGATGCCGAGGCGCATGCCGGCGGCCATGGGGAGCCCGAGCGCGCCGGGTATGGTGATGTCCTGCGTCTCCTCACCGAAGGAGAACGGGCACTCGGAGATCGGCTCGACCAGCTGGCGACGATCGAAGTTCACCATGTAGGTGTGGTGGAGCAGGCGTCGCGGCAGGGGGTGCCCGGCGCTGTCGATAACCTCCAGCGTGACCCCTCGGAACCGGACGGTAGCCGGCCATGTGAAGGCGCCTTCGAGCTCGTCGTTATTGCGGCGCATCATCATCATGTCGCCCAGCATCGACGGAGACTGCGGCACGTGAAACGGCCCGATCGTGACCGTCAGCGTGTGCCGCCTCTCATCGACCCGCACATCTACGCGCCTGCGGGACACGGGAGGTCGATGGATCGGGGAAGGTGACGTCGCGGCCAGGGCTATAAGGGCAAGGAGGGCGTTAGTCGTCACGGGGTGGCTCCAGTTTCGGTTGAAGCGCAGATCGAATAGCCCGACAAACGTGCTGTCAATCAGCCTGGCACGAGACCCGGCCCGCGCCCAGGCGGTCACGTCGTGCGTGTGCGTGTGGCGTTCGCCCATCCCGCAGTCCGTGCCCCCGGCGACGCGTAGACCTGCCGACAGCGGCACATCGCGCATACCTCGGGGCTGTTGTCTTTCCGCTGTAGCAGTCGGTGTTGCGTGGGCCGCGGTGCGCTCCTGGAGATGTGGGTCTTGAGATGTTGGCCCGGCTGCATCACATGCGCCTGAAGCGGTCGGCGCCGTGGCCTTGGGCGTCGGTTGTGTCCCTGAGTGACGGCGCAGTAGAATTCCGTTTGTGAACACCTTGAGCTCGCGCCGCAGCTCAGGCGCACCCCGTTAGACGGCGGGATACGTTTTTCGGCAAGGTGAGACACGCATGAGCTTGGTGATCGGAAGTGCCATCGCGATTCTCGATCTGTGGATATATCTGATGCACCGTACAGATCAGACGCTCGCCAGGGTCAACGAGGAGCTGGCCGAGCTCCGCGAGAGGTTCGAAAGCCAATGTGCCGCGCGGCACGATGCGACGCCTCGCGTACCGGTTGACTGGTCGGCGTTCTATGCGTCGACGGTTCGTCTGCCGCTCAAGCCACGTGACCTCAGGCTTAACTAAGCCGCTGCCCAATGGCTGGATTGATCTTCTCAGAGTTCGAGAAGACCCATGGTCGGCCTTGACAGTTTGAGGGCTCGTTTTTAGAGTTCCCCTCGCTTCAAGGGAGTCGCGTCCCGGATTGGCTGCTCCAGGTGTGGCCACGGTGACGCGATTTTTGTTTTCGGGAGACAACCATGCTGGCGATGAACGACCGCGAATTGATTGCCAAGCCTGACGTCGGGCGGCTCGTGTTCCGAGCCTACCCGCGGACAGGTCTATTCGGCACGGGAGCACAGCGCTAAACACGCGATTACTCGGTCTACGCGCTCGCCCCACCCCGTGCCGCAACGTGGTGGGGCGCTTTGTTTTTGGCCCGGTCCGGGCGGGAAGTCCGCGAAGGACCGCGACTCCCGTAGCGGACGGAACGCTCGGCCGGGCCTCTGAGGGATGAGCCATGGAAAAGGCGCGTGAAGAACGGCGGTACAGCGACTACTTCGTGCTCGCCAGTTACGCTGGCGACTGGATGATCAGTCGCCGGATGGCGGAGTTCATCGAGGAAGAGCTGGACCGGTGGCCGCGCCCGCGATGGATTCGCTTCATCGATATGCTGGGCGCGAGCGTGCGGCTACGCGCGGACTTGATCAAGGCCGTGCGCCAGTCCTCGTTCGAAATCCGGGGCGAATGGCGCCGGTTCAAGAATGAGCGCAAGCAGGAAGCGCCGGACGAGCCGTCCGACTGGGAAATCGACTGGTAGCGAGGTGCCGGGGTGGGCGCGCGGGCTGGCTGTCCCTCCCATCCCGGCTTGGAAACAACATTTTGGAGGGTAGGAGCATGACCGACACCCAGATTTTCGGCACCCACGAGCCCAACACGCTCGACCAGCTCCGCGACGTGGCGAGCCGCGCCGAGCGAGCCGCGCTCATGGCGGACGGCCACCTGGGCTATGTCATGCCCATCGGCGGCGTCGCCGCCTATCGCGACAAGGTCTCGGTCGTGGGTGTGGGGTTCGACATCGCCTGCGGCAACGCCGCGATCCGCACCGACGTGGCGCTGCCGCAGCTCCAGGGACGGCTGCGCGAGCTCGCCGATGAGATTCAGGCCTCGCTGTCGTTCGGCGTCGGCTTGAAGAATCGCGCCAGCGACGCGCCGACGAGCGATCCGCTGTTCGAGGATCCCGCGTGGGACGCTGTGCCGGACCGGCACGAGCGCGACCGCTTGCGTGCCAAGGCCCGTGAGCAGCTCGGTACGGTCGGCTCGGGCAACCACTACGTCGACGTGTTCGCCGATGAGCATGACCACATCTGGGTCGGCGTGCATTTCGGCTCGCGCGGGTTCGGCTACGGCGTGGCGCACGGGTTCCTCGCGCTGTCGCAGGACAAGCAGTGGGGCGAGCGCGTGCCCGAGCGCGAGACGCTGCTCGACGTGCAGGCACCGATCGGCGATGCGTACTGGCAGCTGATGAATCTCGCCGGCCGCTATGCCTACGCCGGCCGCGAGTGGGTCGCGCGCAAGGTCGTCTCGATCCTCGGGGGGCGCGAGGTGGAGCTGGTCCACAACCATCACAACTTCGCGTGGCTCGAGGAGCATGGCGGCGAACGGTTGTATGTCATCCGCAAGGGCGCCACGCCGGCGTTTCCGGGTCAGAAAGGATTCGTCGGTGGCTCGATGGGTGACAACGCCGTGATTCTGCAGGGCGCCACGCCGGCCGATCCGGCCACGCGGCAGCTGCAGGCGCGCGCCTTGTACTCGACGGTGCATGGCGCGGGGCGCGTCATGAGCCGTACCGCCGCCGCGGGCAAGCGTCGCCGCGGGAAGGTGATCAAGGAGGGCGCGATCTCGCGCGAGATGATGAACGAGTGGATCAAGCAGAAGGGTGTCGTGCTGCGCGGCGGGGGCACGGATGAGAGCCCGCACGTCTATCGCCGTCTGCCCGACGTGCTCGAGGCGCAGGGGGCGACCGTCGAGGTGCTGCATACGCTCCGGCCGTTGATCGTCGTGATGGCCGGAGCGGACGAGTTCGATCCGTATAAGGACTGAGATGCAGAAAAGTGTGCGGGTGGCTGGATTCCCTGTAACAAGGCTTGACACAAACGGCAACGGCCGCCGTCCGGCATGTGGGGTAGCATGTCCCTTGTGCACACGTTGGCGCCCTACCTCAGCGCCCACCCACTAGATCGAGCGTGAACGATGACTAAGCGAAAGAGCCCTGCGAGCGATGAAGCACCGGTCCCGGTTTCAAGTCCTCAGCGTCGTCAGGAGGTGTCGGAACACCGTCCACCGGCGCTGACCGATCTCGTGCGGGCCATCCGCGTGGCGGTGGGTGCCGTGCTGGATCTCGCGGATCGCGCGGCCGATGTGATCAGCAAGCGCATAGAAGGTCGAGCCTAGGCGCGACCGGTCCCTTTCACCAGCGGCGCGGCGAACGCTGATCTGGCGGACGGCGGCATGAGGTCGCACATTGGAACCGGCTGAGCGACTCGCTCGGCCGTTTTTGTTGCTGGGGTTCTCCGCATGGGGGACGCCTGTGGATCCACTGCTCGTGGTGCTCGGGACGTTCGCCTTCTGCGCGTGCAGCGCCATGATTCCACTGTTGCACGCCGAGGCGTATCTGGTGGCCACGTCGCTCCTCGCACCGCCGGAACTCCGCTGGCCCCTCGTCATCGCGGCGACCAGCGGCCAGATGCTCGGCAAGGTCGGGATGTACTACACGGGTCGCGGGGTCAGGCTGATACCGGGTGAGCGCATGCAGCGTCGGATCCAATTGGCGACGGAGCGATATCGCGACAAGCGCCAGCTTGGCAGCGGCCTGGTATTCCTGAGCGCAGCGTCGGGCTTCCCACCCTTCTACCTCGTGAGCATTGCGGCTGGCACGCTCACGTTTCCACTCAAGCCCTTCATCATTCTGGGCTCTGCCGGTCGCTTCCTCCGATTCACGGTGGCCGTCTTCCTTCCTCACGTGCTGAGCGGGTAGCGCAGAGCCCGTCAGCGCCGCGCCTTGACCTCGTTCCACAGTCGATCCAACTCCTCGAGCGACGCGCGGCCCATCTCCAGCCCGCGCTCCTCAGCGAGTTTTTCGACTTTCTCAAATCGCGCCATGAATTTGAGATTCGAGCGCTCGAGCGCCTGGCCGGCTTCAATGCCGAGCTTGCGCGCGAGATTGACTGCGGCAAACAGCAGATCACCGATCTCTTCTTCAATCTGCTCCCGGCGCCCCGCGCCCAGCTCCTTTTCCAGCTCTGCGGTCTCTTCCTTCACCTTCGCCAGCGGTCCCCGGACATCCGGCCAGTCGAACCCAATGCCGGCGGCTCGCTCCTGCAGCCGGTACGCCATGAGCAGGGGCGGCAGCGTGGGAGGCAGTCCCGCGAGCGTGCTGCGCTTCCCGCCGGCCCTCGGCTCACGCCGCTTCACGAGCTCCCACCCGGTATGGTCATCCCGGCTGACGCGCGATTCACTGAAGAGATTCGGGTGGCGCCGCCACATTTTCTCTTCAAGCGTGCGCGTGACGACTTCCGCATTGAACTGCGATCGCTCTTCGGCGATGGCGATCTGGAACGCGAGATGCAACAGTAGATCGCCCAGCTCATCGCGCATCGCTTCGGGATCGTCGGTTTGAATCGCGTGATCGAGCTCGAGCGCTTCTTCGACCAGATAGGGACGGAGCGTTTGCGGGGTCTGCGCGCGGTCCCACGGACACCGCTGGCGCAATTCACGCACGAGTCCCAGAGCACGTCCAAGCGCTGAATCGCCTTGCATTTAGCCTCCGGGCCGGGTATCATACCCGCGCCAGTGAGCGTGTCAACGAAGGGCGAGGCCTGGGTGGAAGTGGACGTGGAAGCCCTCGTCGACAACGCCCGAACGATAGCAAAGATAGCAGGCACTCGGCTCCTCCCTGTCGTCAAGGCGAATGCGTACGGGGTCGGAGCCGTTCTCGTATCTAGGGCCCTCGAGCAGCTCGATCCCTGGGGCTATGGCGTCGCGACGATCGAAGAGGGTGCCGAGCTGCGGGCGGCCGGCATCACGCGTCCCGTCCTCGTGTTCATGCCCGCCCGCGCGCAGCTGTTCGACGCCTATGACCGCCACGAGCTGACGCCGTCGCTCGGCGATGCCGGCAGCATTCTCGAATGGACGACGCGCGGCGAGCGTCCCTTTCATATCGAGATCGACACGGGGATGGGTCGGGCCGGCGTGCGGTGGGACGAAGTCGAAGAGCTGGGCGCAGCGGTCGACACGCCGTCGCTGGAAGGCTGCTACACGCATTTCCACTCCGCCGACCGTCGCGATGGGTCGGCGGAGCAGCAGCTCGAACGGTTTCTCGGCGCAGTGAAACGGTTGCCGCGCCGGCCCGCGGTGCTCCACGTCGCCAATAGCGCCGCCGCGCTGCGGGGCAAGCAGTTTGCGTTCGACCTGATCCGGCCGGGCATTTTCTTGTACGGTGCGTCGCCCGTGGCCGATCTGCCGGAGCCCCGGCCCGTGGTGAGTGTTCGGGCCAGGGTGCTGAGTGTGCGGCGGATGAACAAGGGGGACACTGCGAGCTACAACGCGAGCTGGACGGCGCAGCGGGATACCGTGATCGCGACACTGCGCTGCGGCTACGCCGACGGCCTGCGGCGGAACGTCGCGACGGGCGGTGCGGCCGTGCTGCTGCGCGGGCAGCGCTGCCCGATTGTGGGGCTCGTGCAGATGGACATGGCGCTGGTCGAAACCGGCACGCTCGAGGTCCAGGTCGGCGATGTCGCGACGCTCGTCGGCGCAGACGCCAAGCAGCGCATCACCTTGAAGGAGTTGGGGGACTGGAGTGGCGCGGTGCCGCACGAGGTGCTGACGGGACTCGGCTCGCGCCTGCCACGAGTTGCGACGTGAAGTTCGGCACCGGCCGGGCGGCGATCATCGTGCTCGATGGCCTCGGCGCGGGGCCCGCGCCCGATACCGCCGACTACGGTGATGCCGGTTCGGACACGCTCGGCAACGTCGCGCGCACAGTCGGGAGGGGCGGGCTGCAGTTGCCGAGCCTCGAAAAGTTGGGCTTGGGCCGATGTCACGAGGGCTCCGGGATCTTGGGCTTCGCGACCGATGCCGCACCCACGGCCGCGTATGGCGTGGCGCGACCCGCTTCAGCGGGGAAGGACAGTACGACGGGGCACTGGGAGATCTGCGGCGTCCTGCTCGAGAAGGCATTTCGGACCTACCCCAACGGATTCCCTGTTCCACTGCTGGACGAGTTCGCGCGGCGGACGGGACGCGGCTGGTTGGGTAATAAGGCCGCATCCGGCACCGCGATCATCGAGGCGCTGGGCGCCGAGCATGAGCGGACGGGCAAATGGATCGTCTATACGTCCGCGGACTCCGTCTTTCAGATTGCGGCGCACGAACGGACGGTGGCCCTGGCGGAGCTGTATCAAGCGTGTACGGTCGCCCGGGAGATGCTCGTAGGTGAGGACGCCGTCAGCCGGGTGATCGCGCGGCCGTTCGAGGGCAAGGCGGGGGACTACCGCCGAACGGCCAATCGCAAGGATTTTTCCATTGCGCCGATCGGGACGACGCTGCTCGACCTGATGGCCGATGCCGGCATCGTGCGCATCGGGATCGGCAAGGTGGACGATCTGTTTGCGGGCCGGAACATCAGCAGTCAGCACACGCCGACGAACGCCGATGCGTACCGGCGCATCGAGCAGGCGCTCGATACGCTCGACACGGGATTCGTCTTCGTGAACGTGATCGAATTCGACCAGACGTGGGGGCACCGCAATGACGTACCGGGGTTCCACCAGGGTCTTAAAGAGTTGGACGCGTGGATCCCGCGGCTCGTGGCGTGCCTCAAGCCGGACGATCTGGTGATCCTGACGGCCGATCACGGCAACGATCCAACGACGCCGTCGACCGACCATTCGCGCGAAGTCGTGCCCGTGCTGGTGCTGGGTCCGAGCGTGCACCCCGTGCCGCTCGGGACGCGCCGCACCTTCGCCGACATGGGCCAGACGGTGGGCGAGTATTTCGGGTTACCGGCGCTCGCGGCGGGCACGTCCTTCCTGAAGGACGTGACGGCATGAAGGCGCTGGTGACGCAGGCGCGCGCGGCGATGCACCACGCGTGGGCGCCCTACAGCAACTTTCACGTGGGCGCGGCGATCGAGGCCGCGGATGGCACGGTGTACGTGGGCTGCAACGTCGAAAGCGCGTCGTACGGCCTGACGATCTGCGCCGAGCGCATGGCGCTGGGCGCGGCGGTGGTGGGCGGCGCGCGGAAGTTGAAGCGCATCGTCGTGACGACGGACGTGGATCCGCCGGCGGCGCCGTGCGGCGCGTGCCGCCAGCTGCTCGCGGAGTTTGGTTTGGACCTGGAGGTGACGGCGGTGGGCCCGGCGAGCGAAAAGCGCTGGACGTTGGCCGCGCTGTTGCCCGACGCCTTTACCAAGGAGACGCTGGACCGGTGACGCGGCGACTTGCTTACCTCTCCCTGCTGGTGGTGGCTGCCTGTGTCGAGCAGTCGACCGCGCCTGGGGTCTGCCCGAACTTTTGTCCGGGTGGATCGATCGACGTTCACGATACGATTTTCACGTCGATCATCGAGCGCGATTCCACGTTCCGCGGCTACCTGCAGGGTTTCCACGCGCAGGCGATGGCGGTCGTGAACGTGCCCGGGATCGTGGAGAGCCGCGCGGTGATCGCCACGGACACCATGTTCCGGCGCGTGACGCCGAAGGTGGGGGACACGACGACCGTGCCGATCAGCGTCGACTCGACGCGAGTCAAATTCGTGATCGTGCGCCGCCCCAAGACCACCAACGTGCGCTTGTTCCTCTATGCGCTGCCCCTCACCGTGGACTCGACGTCCGATTTTGCGTCGCTCGATCCCTCCTTCAGTGCGCCCCCGGTGGACAGCATGAACGTGAGCGCGCTGCTGGCGCTGTCGGCAATCGGCGACACGCAGACGGTGCGGCTCTGGGGCGACTCGATTCGCACCGACAGCGCGGGCCACGTCCTGCAGATCAATGCCGCCGACTCGACGCTGTCGGTCTTCTTCCGTCTGGATACGCTCCAGGCGCCGTTCAGCGTGCCTGACACGGGCCGTCTCGCCTTCGGCGTACGGGTTGCGGCCGACTCCCTGGCCAGCATTGCGCTCGGGACCACCGGAACGGCGAGCAACGGTCCGGTCACGCGGTTCTTTTATCACTACACGATTCCCGATACCGTGTCGGCGACTCCGGACAGCGTCGTGCACGGCGACCGGACGGTCGGGACGCGCTTCGACAGCTTTGTCTTCAGCCCCGCCACGCCGCCGGACGATTCCAATCTCGCGGTGGGCGGCGTGCCGGCGGCGCGGAGCTTGTTGCGCGTCGCGATGCCCGCGTACCTGCACGACAGCATCGATGTGGTGCGGGCGACGCTCATTCTCGTTCCCGTCAGCGCCGTCCAGGGAGCCGTCACCGATTCGTTTCCGATGCGGAGCCTGCCCTTGCTCGCCGATGTCGGGGCGAAGTCTCCCCTCAGCACGAACACGGCGCTGGTCGCGAGCACGGCGATTCACATCGGCTCGTCCGATACCGTGCGGGTCGAGCTGACGAACCTCGTCCGCGCCTGGTCGCTGGACACGACGCTCGTGACGTCCTTCGAACTCGCGCAGGCGCCCGAAGCGGCGTCGTACACCGAGATTCGGTTCTATTCCTCTCGCGCCCCCGCGCTGCGGCCGGCGCTGCAGGTGACCTACGTGAAACGCTTCAGGTTCGGGGGGCCGTGATGACGGTCGGACGGTCGGACGGCCGGACGGCCGTATTCATCGTAGTGCTGGCGTTGCTGGCGGCCGTCGGGCCGTCGAGCCGTCTGGCCGCCCAAGACTCGCAGTTCGGCATTCGGGGGCTGGGAACACCGGGCAAGTGGGAGAGCGTGCGGGCGCGCACCACGGGCGGCGCGTTTGCCCCGTTCGACGCGTTCTCGCCCATGGCGGACGCGGCGCTGGCGGACGTGCGACGGATGAGCGCCAGCATGGCGAGCGGCACGTCGTGGCGTTCCGCCGATGCGAGTGGTTCCACCGCGGCGTTTCGCGCCACGCGGTTCCCGGCGCTCGTGATCGCCGGACCGGTCACTTCCCGGATCGTCGTGGGAGGCGGCTTCGGGACCTACCTCGACCGCACGTTCGGCGTCATCGTCCACGACACGATCGACCTGCGCGGTCAACCGCAGGCGGTCACCGACCAGATCACGAACGACGGGGCCGTATCGGATGTGCGGCTCGCCGTCGCCGCACGACTGGGCAAGCGGTTGGCGCTGGGGTTGGGCTTGCACCGTCTCACCGGCTCCTCACGCATCGTCGCCACGCGCACCTTCGCCGACACCCTGAACTACCGCACCAGCACTGCCCGCGACGAAGTGGCGTACGGAGGCAACGGCGGATCGGCGAGCCTGCTGCTCGATGTGACGCGCGACATCCGCGTTGGCGGATGGTACCGCTCCGACTCGAAGCTTCGTGCCGACATCGGCGGCGTCACCAAGGCCGAGAACGATTTGCCGGTGACGTACGGCACCGGCGTGCAGTGGCGCGCGGGGGCCCAGGCGACGCTCGCCGGAACCGTGACGTGGCGCACCTGGTCGAGCGCGGGCGACTCGACCGCGCACGACACCTTCAACTGGTCGGTCGGCGCCGAGATTGGACGGCCGTCGGCGCCGTTCCGCTTCGGCGTGCGCGGCGGAGACATGCCGTTCGGCTCCGGGAAGGCGCCCAGCGAAGTCGGCTATTCCGCCGGACTAGGCCGGCAGTTCTCGGGGGGCCGCGGCCGGCTGGACATCGGCATCGAGCGCCTCAATCGCAGCGGCACGGGGCTGAAGGAACGTGTCTGGACGTTCCTGCTGGGGCTGACCGTGCGGCCGTGAAGGTTTACCTCCACACCTTCGGGTGCAAAGCCAACCAGTACGATACCGAGCGGGTTCGTCAGGCGTTCGACCAGAGCGGCGCGGCCATCGTGGACGACCCGGCGCTCGCCGACCTCACCGTCATCAATTCCTGCACCGTCACCGGCGAAAGCGAAGTCAAGCTGCGCCGCTTCGTGCGTCATGTGGCGAAGCAGGGCCACGCGCAAACGATCGTGATGGGCTGCGCCGCGGCGCTCGACGACGGCGCGATTGCCGCGCTGCCGTCGGTGCGTGCGGTCGTGGCGAATGCGGATCCGGAAATGGTGTTACGCGCGGCGGGTATGTCGTTCCCCCTCGCCGCGAAGCGGAGAGGGGGTCAGGGGGTGAGGACCCGTGCCCTACTGAAAATCCAGGATGGTTGCGACGAGCACTGCACCTTTTGCGCGACCACCCTCGCGCGTGGCGACAATCGGTCGCGGTCCGTCGCCGAGCTCGTGGACGAGGCGCGGGCGCTGGCGGAACACCACGCCGAGATCGTGCTCACGGGGGTGCACATCGGGACGTACGGAACGGACGTGCGTGGTGCGTCGTGCGTCGTGCGTTCGCTCGGACAGCTTGTCGAAGCCCTCATCGTATCCGTCCCGTCTGTCCGCTTCAGGCTCGGCAGCGTCGAAGCGACGGAGGTCGACGACACGCTCGCCCGGCTCCTCATCGAAGCGCCGCGTCATCTCGCCGCGCATCTCCACGCCCCGCTGCAGTCGGGCTCGAACCGCGTCCTCAAGCGCATGGGCCGGCATTGGTACACGGCGGAATCCTATCGCGCCCGGATCGAATGGCTCGCCGAGCGGCTCCCGGTACTTGGCCTCGGCGCGGATATCATCGCCGGATTCCCGGGCGAAACGGACGCCGATCACCGCGCCTCTCTGACGCTGGTACACGCCTTGCCTTTTACCTATCTCCACGTCTTTTCCTTCTCCGTGCGCCCCGATGCGCCGGCGGCGCGGCTGTCCGGGCAGCTCCCGCCTGACGTGATTCGCGCTCGCGCGCGCGAGCTGCGCGAGGTCGGCGAGACACGAGCCGCTGCCTATCGTCAGCAGCGCCGAGGGCAGACGGCTGATGGCGTCGTGACAGGCCGCCGCAGGGGCCAGGTCGAGGTAATGACGCAGGATTATCTCAGCGTCTATCTTGATACGCGTCTGTGGGACGGGCGTCCCCGCTTCGAGGTGACGGTCAACTGACGATGCGCCGCATCTACATCGAGACGTACGGCTGTCAGATGAACGTCTCAGATTCCGAGCTGATCTTCGGGGTCCTGGGACGGGCGGGCTACGTGCGCACCGATGATCCGGCCGAGGCGGACGTGTTGCTCGTCAACACCTGCGCCGTCCGCGATCACGCCGAGCAGCGCGTCCTGGGACGGATGGGCGAGCTCAAGCGCTACAAGCGGCCCGGCGACGTCCTCGGTGTGGTCGGCTGCATGGCGCAACGGCTTGGCCCCAAGCTGTTGGAGCAGGTGCCGCAGGTGGATCTCGTCATCGGCCCCGATGGCTATCGCGGTCTGCCGGAGCTGATCGCTCAGGCGCAGAGCGGCGCCCGTGCCGCCGATGTCGAGTTCAAGGGCTGGGAACACTACGAGGACGTTCCTCCGCTCCGCGGGAATCCGATCTCCGCATTCGTCACGGTGCAACGTGGCTGCGATTATCGGTGCACCTTCTGCATTGTTCCGATGACGCGGGGCCCGGAGCGGAGCCGCAAGTTGGCCGACGTGGTGGGCGAAGTCGCCCGGCTGGCGGCCGCAGGCACCACCGAGGTCACGCTCCTTGGCCAGACGGTCAACAGTTATCACGACGGCGAGCACGATTTCGCCGATTTGCTCCGCGCGGTCGGAGCGGTCACCGGCGTGCGGCGGCTGCGCTTCACGTCGCCGTATCCGACCGACTTCACGCCTCGGGTGCTCGCGGCGATGGGAGAGACGCCGGCCGTCTGCGAGCATGTCCACCTGCCGGTACAGAGCGGCAGCTCGCGCACCCTCAAGCGGATGCTGCGGCGCTACGACCGCGAGCGGTACCTCGAGGTCGTGGCCGCGCTGCGCGATGCCGTACCCGGGATCGCGCTGTCGACCGATATCATCGTGGGATTCCCCGGCGAGACCGAGGAGGAATTCCAGGAAACGCTGTCGCTCGTGGAGCTGGCCGGCTTCGACGACGCCTACACCTTCAAGTACTCCGTGCGCGACGGCACACCCGCCGTCCGGATCAAGGATCACGTGTCCGAGGAGCTCAAGACCGAACGCATCGGCCGGCTCATCGAGCTGGTGCGGCGGGTGGCGAAGCGCAAGAACATCGCGCTCGTCGGCACGACGCACGGGGTGCTGGTCGAAGGTCCCGCGAAGCGAGGGACTTTGCTGCAGGCCCGTACCCGCACCAACAAGATCGCGCTGCTGGACGGGCCGCCCGAGTGGATCGGGACCTACCGGCAGGTGCGCTTCACCGGGACGACCGGCTCGACATTCACCGCGGTCACCGCCGCCCCCTCGCTCCACGTGGTGGAGCGGGGGACAGGGGGTGAGGCGTGGCAGTAACGAACGTCACGCTGGAAGTGGTGCAGCGGGAATACCAAAGCCTGCGCGACGCGTTTTCGAAGTTCTGCGGCTGCGATATCTGCCGCGGCGACGTCCTCGTCTTCGCGCTCAATCGGCTGTCCCCGCACTACGTGTCGACCCGTCAGGGCGAAATCCTCACCGAGCTGAACCTGCACAGCGATCAGGAGAAGGCCAAGCTCGACGTGGCGCTGCTCGAGGGCTTCCGCAAAGTCGCCATGGCGCCGCGTTGCGGAGCAAAACCCATCCAGCTGTAACCTGAGGCGGGCTGGTGCGCCCGCCGATGCTGTATCTCACAATTGCATTTGCCGCCGGGTTAGCCGCGGCGCTGAATCCATACGTCGTGCGTGGTGCGTCGTACGTCCTACTGCCGGTTCTCATCGGCGCCCTGGTTTTGCAACGTCGCGCCGCAGTCGCGGCGGCATGCGGTGTCATGCTGGTGGCCGGAAATGTGTGGGGCGCGGCGGCGGTGCGCGAACAACGGGCCTCCTGCGCCGGCCAACACGTGCGCGCGGCAACTGTCCGACTCACCGATCCTGCGCCCGCTGCGGGCGGCGTCGTCGAAGCGGGCGTGCGCGGCGGTCCGTGCCGCGGCACGCTCACCATTCGCTGGCCGCCAGGACATCCGGCCCATGGCGGCACGACGTGGGTGATCGCCGGACGATTCCTCGGGGACGCGAGGCGCGGCGTCCTCGTCGCCCGGCGGGTGCGCGAGCTCGACGGCGTGCCGCGCGGCCGGGGCGCGCTCCGCGATCGCGTGGCCGAGCGCAGCCGGCGACTGTTCGGGGCGCGCGCGCCGCTCGTCGACGCGCTCGTAATCGCCCGGCGGGCGGAGCTCGATGCCGGCCTGCGGGAGCGCTACACGCGCTCGGGGCTGGCGCACCTGCTGTCGATCTCGGGCCTGCACGTTGGTTTCTTCGCGGCCTGGCTCAACGTCCTGCTCGCGCGGCTGCGGCTCGGCCCGCGCGCGCGCTTCGTAGCGGGGACGGGCGTGATGCTCGCGTACGTCTGGCTGCTCGGGTTTCCCGCGCCCGCGGCGCGCTCGGCCGCGATGCTCGCCTTTCTCGACATCGCGAAGCTGCGCCAGCGCGTCGTCGCGCCGCGTGGGCTCGTGGCACTGGCGGCGTTCTGCGTGATGCTGGGCGATCCCTGGTCCGTGCAGTCGGTTGGGGCATGGCTTTCGGTTGCGGCGGTCGTCGCCGTGATCTGGGCCGCGCGCGCGACGGAGCGCCTTCCCAGGCCGGTGCGGTTGCTCGCTCCTGCCGCGGCAGCCACCCTGCTCACGGCACCGATCACGGCGTACGCCTTCGGCACCGTGGCGCCGATCGGCGTTCTCGCGAACCTCGCGGCGATCCCGCTCGCGGGCCTCGCGGTGCCCGGACTGATGGTGGCGCTGCTCTTGTCGTCGAGCTGGCTGGCGGCGGGGGCCGGTTTGTGCCTGGCGCTGCTCGATGTGGTCGCACAGACCGCCGCGGCGCTGCCCGGTGGACACTTCATCATGATCGCGGGACCCGGCGCCGCGGCGCTGTGGCTGGGCGTGCTCCTGCTCGCGTGGTGGCTCTGGAATGCACCGCGCCGGCGCTGGCTCATTGCCGCGCGCATCGCGCTCATCAGCGCCCTCATCTCGTGGACCACGCTTTTCCACGCCTTTACACGCCTTTCAGATTGTTCTTGCCTTACCGTAAGTTTCCTGGACGTCGGACAGGGCGATGCAATCGCATTGCGCACTCCGGCGGGACGGTGGCTGTTGATCGACGGTGGGCCGCGCGGGCCGCAGGGCGATGCCGGCCGTCGCGTCGTGGTGCCGTTTCTCCGGAGCCATGGCGCGACCCAGTTGGCGGCGATCGTCGCGACGCACGCGCATCTCGACCACTTTGGTGGCTTGCCGGCCGTGCTCGATGCGTTCGATCCGGCGTTCGTGCTCGAGCCGGGGCAGCCGGTGCCGGATGCGGGCTATCTCGATTTCCTCGGCGCGGTCGAGGGCGACGGCGCCGAGTGGCGGCCGGCGCGCCGCGGCGACAAGCTCGAGCTGGACGGCGTCACGATCGAGGTGCTGAGTCCGGACTCGGCGTGGGCGGTCAGCCAGACGGACATCAACGAGGAATCGGTCGTACTGCTCGTCAGCTTCGGCGGGACGCGACTGCTTCTCGCGGGTGACGCCGGCATGCCGACCGAAGCGCGTCTCGCGGGTCAGGTCGGGCCGGTGACATTGCTGAAGGTCGGGCATCACGGCTCGCGTGGCGCGACGTCGGACCGCTGGCTGGACGAGTTGCACCCGGCCGAGGCCGTCATCAGCGTCGGCGCGAAGAACCGGTACGGGCATCCCGCGCCCGAGACGTTGGCGCGGTTGCGAAGACATGGCGTCACCGTGCTCCGCACTGATGAACAGGGCACGATCACATTCACCGTCTCGAGTCATGGCACGCTCGCAATCACCGACGTCCGTCATCACGATTGAGCGCTACATCATGGAGCAGGAGCGGCTGCACCCCGAAGCGACCGGGGAGCTGTCGAACCTCCTCTACGATCTCTGTCTCGCGGCGAAGATCATCTCGCGCCAGGTGCGCCGAGCCGGCCTCACCGACATCCTCGGTGAATTCGGTGCGATCAACGTGCAGGGGGAGGTGCAGCAGAAGCTCGACGTGTTTGCCAACGAGACGGTGCGGCACAGCGTCGAGCACACGGGCCGGGTGTGCGTGGTCGCGTCAGAGGAAGACGAGCATCCCATTCCGGTGCAGGTGCGCGAGGACCGGCGCGGCGGGAAATACGTCCTCATGTACGATCCGCTCGACGGCTCCACCAACATCGGCGTCAACGTCTCGATCGGGACGATCTTTTCGATTCATCGGCGCAGCGTAACGAAGAAGGGGCCGGGCACGCTCGCCGACTGCCTCCAGAAAGGCCGGGCGCAGGTCGCCGCCGGCTACATCCTCTATGGCTCGAGCACGATGCTGGTGTACACGACGGGGCAGGGCGTGCACGGCTTTACGCTCGATCCCACCATCGGGGAATTCCTGCTCTCGCATCCCGACATCCGCTCGCCCGATGTCGGCACGTACTACAGCGTGAACGAGAGTCACTGGAACAAGTGGGCACCGGGAATCCAGCGCGTCGTGGCGGCGTTCAAGAACGGCGACGGGGGCAAGGTCGAGGCGAAGAACGCGCGCTACATCGGCTCGCTCGTCGCGGACATTCACCGCAACCTCATGTCGGGCGGCGTCTTTCTCTATCCCGCCGACGCCGTGTCGCCGCAGGGGAAGCTGCGGCTGCTCTACGAGGCGGCGCCGTTGGCGTTCGTCGTCGAGCAGGCGGGGGGCGCCGCGACCGACGGGACGCGCGACATCCTCGACATCAAGCCAACCGAGCTGCATCAACGCACGCCGCTCATCATCGGCTCGAAGCGAGACGTCGCGTACGCGCGCGCGGTGCTCGGGGAGACATGACGCCCGACTGGCTGGAGCATCCCATCGCCGACACGAGCGCGCCGGGCGAGTGGCCGTTTACCCGCGGCATTTATCCCACGATGTATACCGGCAAGCCGTGGACGATGCGCCAATACGCGGGCTTCGGGACGGCCGATGAGACCAACGCCCGCTTTCGCCATCTGCTCGATGCCGGGCAAACCGGCCTGTCGGTGGCGTTCGATCTTCCCACGCAGATGGGCTACGACTCCGATCACCCGATGGCGGCGGGAGAAGTCGGGCGCGCCGGCGTCGCCATCGACAGCGTCGAGGATCTGGAGCGGCTGTTTCACGGCATCCCGCTCGATCGCGTCTCGACGTCGATGACGATCAACGCGACGGCCGCGATCCTGCTCGCGATGTACACAGTGGTGGGAGAAGAGCAGGGCGTGCCGCTCACCAAGCTGCAGGGCACGCTGCAGAACGACATCCTCAAGGAATACATCGCGCGCGGGACGTACATCTATCCCCCCGAGCCATCGCTGCGGCTCGTGGCGGACATTTTTCGGTTCACGGCTCGCGCGAAGATGAGCTTCAACCCGATCTCGATCTCGGGCTACCACATGCGCGAGGCGGGAGCCACCGCCGTTCAAGAGATCGCCTTCACGTTCGCCAACGGCCTCGAGTACGTGCGCCGGGCCCAGTCCGCGGGGCTTCGCGTGGACGAGTTCGCGCCCCGCCTGTCCTTCTTTTT
>DATLXS010000019.1:0-46827 GCA_035575675.1 Gemmatimonadales bacterium | reverse complement strand
CGGGATGCGCCGTCTTCCCGCCGAAGCGCCTGCCCCGCCGGAACAACCGCACCACCCAATCACGGCCCCAGTGTCCGCGGCGCAGCAGGTGGCCGTGAAAGAAATTGCGCCGCTTCACGCGATACGCCTCGTGACGCGGCGCCACGACGATCTCCGCCAGCTCCGCCGCAAGGTCCGGTCCGATGCGCTCGTCGGCGTCGAGCGCAAACACCCATTCGTTGCTCGCGGCCTGAATGCCGGCGTTGCGCTGGGCCGCAATTCCGGGGGCGACGCCGTTCAGGACGCGTGCTCCGGCAGCCGTTGCAGCCGCCGCCGTCCCGTCGTCCGATCCCGCATCGACGACGATCACCTCGCGCACCCAGGACAGCCCCCGCACGCATTCGGCAATCTGACTCGCTTCGTTGAGCGTGGGAATGACCACCGTGATCGGCGCCGGTTGCGGGGAAGGCATGTGCCGAATCCTAACGGAATGGCGCCCCGCCGAGCAATCGGCGCCGCTCGATAGCTTCGCGGTACACGGCCTCGGTTCGCTCGGCGGTGCGCGCCATGGTGAACTCGCCGCGGGCCAGCGCCCGCCCCGCCTGTGCGACGTGCGCCCGCAACTCGTCGTCGCGCAGCATCCGCTCGAGGGCGCGCGTCCAGGCGGCGGGCTCGAGCGGCGGCACGAGCAATCCCGTCTCGCCGGGATAGATCAGCTCCGAATTGCCCCCCGCCGCCGACGCGATGACGGGGACGCCGAGGGACATCGCCTCGAGGAGCGACTGCGACAGCCCCTCGATGCGCGACGGCAACGCCGCGACGGTCGCAAACCGGTAGAACGCGAGCGCCCGGGCGGGCTCCGTGAAGGGCACGAACACGACGCGGTGTCTCGCGGGCACGGCAGCCTCCGCGGCCGCCAGCTCGGCGTCGGGACGGATGCCGACGAACGCAACGGTGACGGGCCGCTCGAGCGCCGGGAGCGCGCGCAGCAGGATCTGCTGATCCTTGCGGCGCGCCACGACGACAACAACCGGCCGTCCCGCGTCGCCCAGCGCCAGCTGCGCGATCGCGAGATCCTGCTTCGAGGGCTCGGCCTCCACCCGCGCGAGATCGATGCCGTTCGGCACGACGCGGAGGCGACGCCTGGGGTGGAGGCGCCGGCGCAGCGCGCGCGCCACCGCCCGGCTGACGGCGATCGTGCGGTCGGCGGTGAGGCCGACCGCGATCAACTCGGGCGGCAGCGTGAGTGGCATGGTACGCCGTGTGACCACGAACGGCCGTTGCAGTCTGCCGCGCCAGCGCAGCCAGGTGAGCGCCCGGCGGTCGCCGGTGGCGTGACTGTTCACCACATCCACGGCCTGATCGGCCATCACGCCGGCCAGCTGGTTCGCGACGCCCGGGAGCGAAGAAAAATCGAGCGGGATGTGCTCGAGCGGTGGACTCGCGGCGACCGTGCGTGCGAGCAGCGTGCCGGCGGGGCAACCGATCAGGACGCGATGTCCGCGCCGAGCGAGCTCGCGGCTCAAACTGAAAATCGATTGCGTGGAGCCTGCGCCCTCGCCCTGATGCGTGAGCTGCAACAGTGTGAGCGGTCCTCCCCCTCCCCCTCCCCCTCCCCCTCCCAACGGCCCCTCCGGCATGTTCCGAAGCTAGTTATACTGGGACCTCGATGCACGTCGTGGTCGCGTCCCATCACCGGCTCCCGGTCGAAGGCTACGGCGGACCGCAGCGCGTCGTCATCGCGCTCGTACGCGGACTCGCCGCGCTCGGCCATCGCGTCACCATTCTCGCGCAACCCGGCACCAAAGTCGTCGAGGCGGCGAAGATCGTCGAAGTCGCGCCGCGACTGCTCAAGGATTCGAGCGCCGATCTGAAGAAGTTCATTCCGGACGGCGCGGACATCCTGCACGCGCATTTTCCGATGAAGCAGGGACCGAAGAGCGTGCCGTTCGTGCAGACATTGCACGGCAACTGGAAACCCGACATCCCGCTCCCGCCGAACACGATTTTTCTTTCCCGCGACCACGCGAAACGCCACGGCAGCACCATCTTCGTCCACAACGGCCTCGATCCGGCCGAATACATTTTTCGCGGCCGCAAAGAGAAGTGGGACCTGTTTCTCGGCAAGCTGCACAGGGACCGGGGGTACCACTGGGCGGTCGAAGCGGCGAAGCGTACGGGCCGCCTGCTCATCATCGCGGGCGGCTGGCGTCCCAGCTTCACCGGCTCCGTGAAGTACGTCGGCGAAGTCGACGGCAAGCGCAAAGCGGTGCTCCTCGCGCGGGCGCGCTGCCTGTGGATGCCGGCGCAGTGGGACGAGCCGTTCGGCCTGCCGACGATCGAGGCGCTGTTCTCCGGCACGCCCGTCGTGGGCACGCGGCGCGGCGCCCTGCCGGAGATCGTCACCCCCGCCGTAGGCGTGCTGCGCGACACGCTCGACGAGCTGATCCTCGCCGGCGACAAGATCAGCACGCTCGACCCGCGAGCCTGCCGGGAGCGGGCCGAGCGACAGTTCACCCACCTCGTGATGGCGGAGAACTACGTGCGGATCTACCAGAACGTCCTGCAGACGGGCGAGCTGAAGTAGCTCGCGTTCGCTACACGACCTCGTAGTTCCGGAACTCGAACATGCGGGTACCGCTCAGCCGCTCGATCCAGTCGGAGACATAGAGCCGCAGGTGCGCCGGCTTGAACCGCGCCGGTTCCAGCGCGGGCGGCGGCTCGTGCGCGTTCGCGGCGATCCAGCTGCGCGCCACCGCCGGATGGTCGCCGCGAAACGGCCGCAGCAGGGGGATCCACTTCAGGGTGCCGCGTTTCAGCTCGCGATCGAGACGCTCGCTCGCCCAGGGATACATCCGCTTCGTCAGCTCGAGCTTTTCCCTGATCGTTTGCGCCGGCCGAGCCCACCCGTAGTGAAACATCTGCGCGGCGGTGGCACGGGCGCGGATCTTTCGATAGTCCGGTCCCACCCGGAACCCCTGCGCGCCCTGGTAGGGGCGGATGTCCCGGCCCAGCCGGATGCAGCGCACCTCGCGGCGATACCACTGGCGATTGGTCGCCACGCGATCGAACCCGCCATAAAAGTGCAGGTAATCGACGAGCATCCCTTCGACCCGCTCGTCCCGATCCCAGTCGGCGACGCATTGTTTCAGGATGCTCGCGCCACGCTCGTGCAGAACTTCATCGGCCTGGACGTAGATGCCCCACGAGCCCCGGCACGCGTCCATCGCCCGCTGCGTCTCCAGGGCCAGCATGTCGTCGCCTTTGCTCAAATCCCATTCGCTGTCGATGATGCGGACGCGCGAGTCACCGATGCCGGCCACGATGTCACGCGTCTGATCGTCCGATCTTCCGACGTTGACGACGACTTCGTCACAGACCTCGAGCACGGAGGCGATCGCCGCACCGATGGGGAAATTGAGCTGGACCGCGTTGCGGACCAGCGTGAACCCTGACAGCAAGTCAGGTCCGGAACTGCAGATTGTACAGCCGGCGATACATGCCGTCCGCCGAGAGCAGGTCGCCGTGCGAGCCGCGCTCCACAATGCGCCCCTCGGCCAGGACGACGATGAAATCGGCGTGCTGCACCGTGGCGAGTCGATGCGCGATGACGAACACCGTGCGGTGCGCCATCAAGTGGTCGATCGCTTCCTGCACCAGGCGCTCGGACTCGGTGTCGAGCGCGCTGGTCGCTTCGTCGAGAATGAGGATGGGTGGATCGCGGAGCAGCGCCCTGGCGATCGCGATGCGCTGGCGCTGTCCGCCGCTGAGTCTGGTCCCGCGCTCGCCGAGCAGCGTCTCGTAGCATTCGGGCAGCCGCATGATGAATTCATCCGCGTTCGCCGCGCGCGCCGCGGCGCGTACCTGCTCGAGCGGCACGTCTTTCAACCCGTAGGCGATGTTCGCGAGCACGGTGTCGTTCAGCAGCACCGTCTCCTGCGACACGATCCCCATCAACTTGCGGAGCGAGCGGCGCGTGTAGCTGGTCAGCGGCACGCCGTCCATCAGGATCTCGCCACGCGTCGGCTCGTAGAACCGCGGGAGCAGGTCGACGAGCGTGGTTTTGCCGGCGCCGGAGGGGCCGACGATGGCGACGACCTGCCCGCGTTTGACGTCGAGCTCCACGTCGCGCAGCACCGCCTCCGCCGGCTCGTATTCGAACGACACGCCGCGGAACTCGATGCGCTCGCTGAACTCCGCGGTGGTCTCGCCCGGGCGGTCGCCCTCGGCCGCCGGCAGGTCGAGCACCTCGAAGACGCGCTCCGCCGACGCGACCGCCGTCGCCATGATCGCCGGGTAGTTCGAGACCGATTTGATCGGCGACATGAGCCGCAGGCTGACGGCGAGGAAGGTGATCAGCACCGCGGGGTCGAGCGACGCGCCGGCGCCGAGCGCGAGCCGCGTGCCGACGACGAGAATCAGGACGATCATGACGCCACCGAACACCTCGCTCACCGGGCTCGTCAGGCTGGAATAGCGCTGCGCCCGCAGCACCCGCCGGCGGTAGCGCTCGGCGAGCTCCGCGAACCGGCCCAGCTCGAACGCTTCGGCGACGTAGGCGCGTACCAGTTTCGCCGACGCGATCATCTCGCCCACCTGGCTCGTCACCTCGCCGCGCTCGGCCGCGAGCTCGCGGGAGCGGCGGCGCAACCGGTTGATCATCGGCCGGATGATCAGCAGCAGCACCGGCGCCAGGAGCAGCGAGAGCACCGTCAGCTTGACCGACAGGCCGAACAGAATCGTCACGTAGACGATGATGACGACGAGGTTCTGCAGCAGCGACGCGAGCGCGGCGCTCACCGCCGTCTTCACCTGATCGGTGTCGCTGATGACGCGGGCGATCGTCTGGCCGGCGCGGGTGCGCTGGAAGTAGCCCAGCGGCAGGGTCTGCAGGTGCCGGAACAGACCGACGCGCAGGTCGCGCACCACGCCCTCCTGAATCGCGACGCTGCCGATCGACGACAGATAGGACGTGAGATTCTTGAGCAGCAGCGCGACCAGCAGCACGATCACGACGTTGCGCAGCGCGATCTCGGGCGTCCCGGCCTGGAGGAACGGCCCGGCGATCTTGTTCAGGACCGTCTCGACCTGCGTCCCGCCCTGGGACGGAAGGGCCGCGTTGCCGAACAGCGTGCGCAGGAATGGAATCAGCAGGACGAACGTGAAGCCGTCGAGCACCGACGAGACCACCGTCGACGTGATGGTCGCGGTGAACAGGAACGAGTAGGGCTTCAGCAGTGAGAGCAGCCGTGTGCTGCCCGTCCCCGCACGCCCCTGTCCCTGGCTCATCAGCGGGCGCGGCGCGGCGTGAGCAGCGCCACGGGCAGGATCATCTCCTCGGGGGTCGCGCCCCCGTGCAGAAAGGCGCCGCGGTAGCGCGCCTGGTACTCGCGCAGCTTGGTCGGATAGACGAAGAAGCGGTCGCCCGTGGCGAGCAGCAGCCGGACGCCGAGGCCTTTCGCGGGGAGACCGTAGCTCTTCAAGTCCTCGACCATGATCGCGGCCTCGGGATCTTCGGCGCGCAGGTCCTCGCCGAACTTGTAGCGGAGGTTGGCCGTCGCGTCACGCTTCGCGAAGACCGTCGCCGGTGTCTGGCAGTGAATCGAGCCATGATCGGTCGTCAGCAGCACCGGGACATTGCGGCGCTCCGCCTCTTCGAGCGCCGCCAACACCGGCGAGCGCTCGAACCACGTTTTCGTCAGACCGCGCAGCGCGTCGGCATCGCGCGCCACCTCGTAGAGAATCGCGTTTTCGGAGCGGCCGTGCGTCAACTGGTCGATGAAGTTGAAGACGAGCGCCGTGACGCCGGGCTGGGCGAGATGCGCCGGCAGCCGGCGCAAGAGGTCGGTGCCGTCGGCGGCCGTGAACAGCTTTTCGTACCGCACCGGCACTTCCTCGCCGACGAGCTCGCGCAGCTGCTCGGCGAGCAGCTCGGCCTCGTGGGCGTTGAGGCTTTCATCGTCGCTCGGCGCGCCCCACCATTCCGCATGCCGCGCCGCGATCTCCATGGGAAACAGGCCGCTGAAGATCGCGTTGCGCGAGAACGGCGTCGCGGTGGGCAGGATGCTGTAGTAGTGCGACTCTTCGACGTCGAACAGCGGCGTAATCAGATCGCGGAGCACTTCCCACTGATCGAGACGCAGGCAGTCGATCACAATGAAGACCACGCGACCGGTGCGCTTCAGGGCCGGGACGAGAAACTCGGCGCCGACGTCGACGGACAGGGGTGGCCGGTCGCGCTCGGGATCGGCGAGCCAGCGGGGATACTGTTTGGTGATGAATGTCTGGAAATCCTTGCGCAGGCTTTCCTGCAGCGCGCGGAGCGCTTCCTGCAATCCGGGCTCGTCGGCCGCCGCGAGCCGCACCTCCCAGCGCGCCAGCTCGGCGACGAGCTCGACCCATTCGCGCCACGCGAGCGCCGCGCCGCGGCGGCCCTCGAGCTCGCGGAACCGGGTGACGAAGTCGCGCGCCAGCCGCTGCTGGCGGATGCGGTCGCCTTCCAGCAGCCGCGTGACCACGGAGAGGATCTGGCGCGGGTGGACCGGCTTGACGAGGTAGTCGTCGATCTCGATCCCGATCGCGTCGCGCAGTAACGCGTCGTCCTCGGACTGCGTCACCATCACCACCGCCATCGCGGGATCGATGGCGCGGATCTCGGGAAGGAGCTCGAGGCCGCGTCGCCCCGGCATCTGCTCGTCGAGCAGCACGACGCTGTAGGGCTGGCGGCGCAGCATCGCGAGCGCGTCGTCGCCGTGCGCCGCCTGCGTCACCGCAAACCCTTGCTCCTCGAGAAAGCGGCGGTGCGCGGCAAGGCCGTCAATTTCGTCGTCGACCCAGAGAATGCTCTTCGGACGCGGCATCGTGCGTTGCAAGGTAGTCCCGCTGGCGAAGCCGGGCAACGCGCGACTACATTGGCCGCGTGTTGCGCATTCTGTGCGTCCGATTCAGCTCCATTGGCGACGTCCTCCTCACCACTCCCCTCGTGCGCGCGCTGCACCGGCGCCATCCCGAAGCCGAGCTCTATTTCGTCACGAAAGGCGCGATGGCGCCGCTGGTCGTCGAGAATCCGCACCTGACCCAAGTGATCGAGCTCGAGCCCCACGAGCGGATTATCGATCTCGCGCGCCGGTTGCGGCCGCTCGGGGCCACCCACGGACTCGATCTGCACGGCAGCCTGCGCAGCGCGGCGTTGCGGTGGCTGGTGCCCTGTCAGTGGTCAGGATACTCGAAGCGCAAACTCGCCCGCACCACGTTGATCTCGACGAAAATCAACATCTATGGGCGGCCCGTACCGGTGCCCGAGCGGTATTTCGAAGCGGCGCGCGCGCTCGACGTGTGGCCCGACGGCGGCCCGCCCGAGCTGTTTTTGGCCCCCGCCGCGCGCGAGCGCATCAGCCACTGGCTCGCCGAGCGCGGCCTCGACCGCCAGCCGCTCGCCGCCCTCGCGCCCGGTGCCGCGCACGCGACCAAACGCTGGCCGACCCGGCATTGGCGAGCACTGGCGGCGCAGCTCGAGAACCTGGGTTACGGCCTCGTCGCGCTCGGGGGCGCGGACGATCGCCAGCTCGCCGCCGAATTGGGCCCTGCCGTCACGAACGCGGCCGGAGCGTTCACGCTGCAGGAAACGGGCGCCTGCCTCGCCCGCGCCAAGGTCTTGGTCTCCGGCGACACCGGCGTGATGCACATGGCCACCGGCGTCGGCACACGCGTCGTCGCGCTCTTCGGACCGACCGTCGAGCCGTTCGGCTTCTTTCCCTATACCAAACAAGCAGAGGTGCTCAAGCTCGATCTCGATTGCCGGCCCTGTTCGGCGATGGGCACGGAACGGTGCCCGCTCGGCCACCATCGCTGCCTTGGGGAGATCTTCCCCGAGCAGGTCACGGCCGCTGTGCAGCGTCTCGTGGCATGAACACACCCGCCGAGGATCGCCTCGTCACGCTCATTGCCGAATCGGCGCGGGGACCGCGGCGCGAGGGTCTCTTCGCCCTGTGGCTCGTGGTGCGAGCCGCCGAGGCGCTGCTCCCGCCGGCGCCCGTGAGCGCGAAAAACCACCGCCGCCGCCTGCAGGCGCTCGAAAAACGGATCGGCAGCCTGGCACTGCCCGCGCCCCTCAAGCGGGCGCTCGCCGCGGCACGCCAACACCTCGAAACGGCGACGCCGAACGCCGCCGCCCTCGTGCTCAGCCAGCTCACCGCGCCGGCCCGGGACGTGCTGGGCGCTGAAGCGGGGGACGCCGTCACCGTTGCCGCGCGCACCGCCAGATTGCATCTATAGACCATGCCATCCCCCGCCCGCCGTTTCGAGAAACGTGCCTCGCTCGACAACCTCGTCGAACGGGTCGATGCGCAGCGTCCCGGCGAAATTACCGGCGACACCATTCCCAGCGGTTTCGGCTCGCTCGACAAGCTGCTGGGCGGTGGCCTGCGACGCCGCGATCTGATTCTGCTCGGCGGGGACATCGGGAGCGGCAAGTCGGCGCTCGCGCTGGGTATCGCGCTCCGTGTGGCGCAACAGTCGGTGGGTGTGGCCTATCTCTCCGGGGAGATGAATGAAGAGCGGCTGATGGAACGCGCGCTCGCGATCGAGGGCAAAGTCGCCGTGGACGAGCTGCGCGCGGCGAAACTGAACGACCAGACGCGGGCCGGCGTGGGAGGCGCCGCGGTGCGGCTCCGCGGTCTCCCCCTTTCACTATTACCGCTCGCTGGAGAGGACTTCGAAACGGTCTTCGAGCGGCTTGACCCGCTCCGCCAAGTCGGCCTTGTCGTCGTGGACTACCTGCAGCTCGTTCCGCCGCCCAAGGCGCGGACGACACAGGACGAGGACACCGCGCTCGTGCTCCGCCACCTCAAGGCCCTCGCCCTGGCGCGTCAGGTGGCGCTGCTGGTCGTCGCGCAGCTCCCGGGATTTCAAACGGGTCGGGACGCGAAGCGCCCCACGCTCGACGACTATGGCGTCATGGGCGCCCCCAAGCAGCACGCCGACGTCGTGCTGTCGATCTTCCGCGAGGAGATGTACAACCCCGGCGGCGGTGTGGATGGCGCGACCGAATTGATCGTCGCCAAGAATCGCAACGGCCCGACCGGATTTGTAGACCTCTACTTCTATCGTCGCTGGATGCGGTTCGAGGATATGCTCGACCCGGATAGATGATATTATTGGAGAGATTGTTCAGACGCAGCAGACGCAGCAGACGCAACAGGTAGGCAGGAGCGGAATATGGCTGGTCACAATAAATGGAAGCAGATCAAGCGGAAGAAGGCGGTCACCGACCAGAAGCGCGGCGCGGTGTTCACCCGCATCATTCGTGAAATCACGATCGCCGCCAAGGCGGGCGGCGGTGACCCCGGCGGCAACGCGCGCCTGCGCACGGCCATCGACGCCGCCAAAGCCGAGAACATGCCGGCCGACAACATCGACCGCGCGGTCAAGAAGGGGACCGGCGAGCTGGAAGGCGTGACCTACGAAGAAGTCACGTACGAGGGCTACGGACCTGGGGGCGCGGCGCTCCTCATTCAGGCGACGACGGACAACCCGAACCGCACGGTCGCCGAGATCCGCAACGTGTTCCAACGCCACGGCGCCAATCTCGCCGCCACGAACGCCGTCGCCTGGATGTTCGACCGCAAAGGTCAGATCGCGATCGACGCGAAGGCCAACGAGGACGCGACGATGGAAGCGGCGCTCGATGCCGGCGCGGAGGACATGGAGAAAGAGGGCGACGTCTATCTGATCACGACGCCGCCCACGCAGCTCCACGCCATCGACCAGGCGCTGCGCGGCAAGAAGCTGCCGGTCCAGAGCGCTGAGATCGCGATGGTACCGAAGAACACCGTGAAGGTCGAGGGCAGCGACGCCAAGAAGCTGCTGAACCTCATGGAAGGCCTCGAGGAAATGGACGACGTCGCGAAGGTCTTTTCCAACTTCGACATCGACGCCGAGGCGATGGCGGCGGTGACGGGATGACGTGAGGGTCCTGGGCGTCGACCCCGGCACTCACGTCACGGGCTACGGCGTGATCGAAACGGGGAACGGCAATGGAGTTCCCGGGCTCGGCCGCCTCATCGAATGCGGTGTCTTTCGCTTCGGCCGCGGCAATTCCCTCCCCCACCGGCTCGCCGAGCTGCACCAGGCCATCGCGCAGCTCATCCGGCGCCACCAACCCTCGGTGCTCGCGCTCGAGGACGCCTTCTATCATAAGAACGTCCGTACCACGCTCGTGCTTGGCCATGCGCGGGGGGTGATCCTGCTGGCGGCTGAACAAGAGGGACTCGAAATCGCCCAGTATGCACCTGCCATGATCAAAAAGACCGTCGTGGGCGCCGGTGGTGCTCAAAAGTCGCAGGTGGGGTCGATGGTGGCGCGGTTGCTGCGGCTCAAACACGCGCCGAAACCGGCCGACGCTGCGGACGGTGTGGCGGCCGCCCTCACATTTATTTTGCGTTCCCCCTCTCCGGAACGGAGCGGGGGTCAGGGGGTGAGGTGATTGCGCATGTACGCGGGAAATTGGCCGCCAAATCCGCCGACCGAGTCGTCGTCGAGACGTCCGGTGGCGTCGGCTACGAGGTCGTGGTGCCGTTGGGCGTGATGGAGCGGCTCCCGGCGCCCGGCGCCGAAATCACGTTGGCGACCGAGCTGGTGGTGCGCGAGGACGGTTGGGCGCTGTACGGATTCCTCGACGACGCCGAGCGCCGGTTCTTCCAACGGCTCACGAGCGTGAGCGGCGTCGGCCCCAGGATCGGGATTGCGTTGCTCTCGAGCCTTGGCGTCGAGCGCGGCGCACGGGCGCTGCGCGAGAAAAACATCGGCGTGCTGTCGTCCGTCAGTGGCATCGGCCGGAAGACCGCTGAGCGGCTCGCACTCGAGCTGGGCGAGAAGGTCGAGGAGTTCACCGAGGCTCGGGCCGTCCAGGTGCCCGCCGGCGCCGAGGCGGCGCTCAAGGCGCTCGAGCGGCTGGGATACGGCGCGCCGGAGGCGGACCGCGCGATTCGCCAGGCGCTCACGGGAAACGGAACGGAGACCGAAACGGAAACCCTGGTGCGGCGGGCGCTGCAGATTCTGACGACCCGGTGACCCCAACTCCCGCTGAAGTCACCGCGGAGTGGATCTGCACACGGTGCGGGTCGACGAATCGACGCCTGGTCCCCGCGGGCGTGACCCGCGCGGCGGATGTCTGTCTGCGCTGCCACACGCCCCACGAGATCCAGGCTGACGCTCGGCCGGTGCGGTGGGTCGCGCGGGCGACGCACAAATAATGACGCGTTCCGAAATCACGACGCCTGACGCCCTCGAAAGCGAACGGCTCACCGACGCGGCGTTGCGCCCGTCGCGGCTCGATGAATTCGTCGGGCAGGCCAAGGTCAAGGAGTCGCTGCAGATCGCCATCGACGCGGCAAAGCAGCGCAAGGAGCCGCTCGATCACGTCCTCTTCTTCGGCCCGCCGGGCCTCGGCAAGACCACGCTGGCCTTGCTCATGGCGAAAGAGCTGGGCGTCAACATCCGCACCACGTCCGGCCCCGTGCTGGAGCGGCCCGGCGACCTGGTGGGCATGCTCACCTCGCTCAAGGCGGGCGACATCTTCTTTATAGATGAAGTGCACCGCCTGCGGCCCGCGCTCGAAGAGTTCCTGTATCCCGCGATGGAGGAGTTCCGGGTGGACGTGCGCATCGCCGACGGCCCGCACGCGCAGACGCTCCCGATGCAGCTCGAGCGTTTCACGCTGATCGGCGCCACCACGCGCTTCGGGCTGCTGACGCCACCGCTGCGCGCGCGGTTCGGACTCGTCGAGCGCCTGCACTACTATCCGCCCGACGATCTCGTCCAGATCATCACACGCTCGGCCGGGATCCTCGGCGTCGCGACGGATGCGGCCGGCGTCGCGGAGATCGCGCGCCGCAGCCGCGGCACGCCGCGCGTCGCCAACCGGCTGCTGAAGCGGGTGCGCGACTATGCGCAGGTCCGCGCCGGCGGGAAAATCACCTCGGCCGTCGCCGCCGAGGCCTTGAAGCGGCTCGACGTCGACGAGTTCGGGCTCGACGACATGGACGCGCGCATTCTCAAAGCCATCATCGAGATGTTCGAGGGCGGGCCGGTCGGCGTGCAGACGGTCGCCGCCGCGGTCGGCGAGGATCCGGGAACGCTCGAGGAAGTGTACGAGCCGTTCTTGATGCAGCAGGGGTTTCTCGCGCGCACGCCGCGCGGCCGGGTCGCCACACCGGCGGCCTACCGGCACTTCGGGTTTACCCCGCCGAAATCCGCGGAGCAAGCAAGCATCTTTGACGGGTAACCGACTCTCCGACTTCGATTACGATCTTCCCAGCGCGCAGATCGCGCAGCATCCGCTCCCCGATCGCTCGGCGAGCCGGCTGCTGGTGCTCGATCGCGCGAGCGGCACGACGCGCCATCTCCACTTTCGCGACCTGCCGGCGCTGATCCCCCCCGGCGATCTCCTGGTCATCAACACGTCACGGGTCATCCCGGCGAGACTGCACGGAACGCGTGAAGGCGGGCAGGACGCGGAGCTCCTGCTCGTGCGTGACGTCGGCGATGGGACCTGGCTCGCGATGGCGCATCCCGGCGGCAAGCTGAAACCCGGCCGCCGAATCTCGTTCGGCGACGACAGCGCGGCGGAGATTGTCGAAGTGTTAGGGGGCGGACTGCGTCGAGTGCGGTTCGTGGGCGCGCTCGACGCGCGCGCGACGCTCGCGAAGTACGGCGCGGTGCCGCTGCCGCCCTACATCAAGCGCGCACCCACACAGGCGGATCAGGAGCGATATCAGACGGTGTATGCGACCCACGATGGCAGCGTCGCTGCGCCGACGGCGGGCCTGCATTTCACTCCTGAGCTACTCGCCCGCATTCACGAGCAGCGGACGCTTGTCACGGCGGTCGATCTGCACGTCGGCCCAGGCACGTTCAAGCCGGTGGAGACCGAAGCGCTCGAGCAACACACCATGCATCCGGAGGCGTTCGAGATCGCTCAGGGAGCCGCCAAATGGATCAACGACACCCGTGGCAGAGTCTGGGCGGTCGGCACCACGGTGGTTCGGGCCCTCGAGTCGTCAGCCGATCAAGAAGGCCGCGTGCGGGCGGGTCCCGGTGAGACCAGCCTGTTCATTCGCCCGCCGTATGACTTCAAGATCGTGAATCATCTGATCACGAACTTTCACCTGCCGCGTTCGACGCTGCTGATGCTGGTGTGTGCGCTCGGGGGATATGAGCGAGTGATGGCGGCGTATCGGGAGGCGGTGAAAGAGGGATATCGGTTCTATTCTTATGGTGATGCGATGCTCATCCTGTAATGCGCTATAGCCGATAGCCGATAGCCATGTTCGACTTCTGGATCGACGGCCAGTCCGGCGCCGCGCGCTCGGGCTCACTGACCCTGCCCCACGGCACCGTCGAGACGCCGGTGTTCATGCCGGTCGGCACGCAGGCGACGGTGCGCACGCTCTCACCCGCCGATCTCAAGGCCATCGGCGCGCAAATCGTCCTGGCCAACACCTACCACCTGCACGTCCGGCCCGGCGAGGACGTAATCGCGCAGCTCGGCGGGCTCCACAAGTTCATGGCATGGGAACGGCCGCTGCTCACCGACTCCGGCGGCTTTCAGGTGTTTTCGCTCGAAGGCTTTCGCAAGGTCGACGACGCCGGCGTGGAGTTTCAGAGCCACGTGGACGGCGGACGGCGCAAGCTGACGCCCGAAAGCGCGACCGAGATCCAATGGACGCTCGGTTCCGACATCGCAATGGCGTTCGATCATGTGATTCCCGGTGGCGCGGACGAGGCGACGGCGAGAGATGCGTTGGAGAGGACGTTGCGGTGGCTCGAACGGTGTGCCAAGCGGCATCGTGAATTGGCGGATGGTCGGATCGCCGGATCGGCGGATCGTTCCATCCGACCATCCGACCATCCGCCGATCCGCCAGACATTATGGCCGATCGTTCAGGGTGGGACGCTCCCCGCTCTCCGGACCGAATGCCTTGATCGGATCGTGGCATTAGGGCCCTGGACAGGCATCGCGATCGGTGGATTATCCGTCGGCGAACCAAAGGACAAGATGTATCAGACACTCGACGTGCTCGAGGCCCGGCTGCCCGCGACACTGCCTCGTTATCTTATGGGCGTCGGGTTTCCCGCGGATCTCGTCGCGGCGGTCGAGCGCGGCGTCGACCTGTTCGACTGCGTCGCACCGACGCGCGGCGGCCGCAACGGCTCGGCGTTCACACCGGAAGGCACGCTGAACATTCGCAACGCCGCCTACCGCACCGACGCCGGGCCGTTGGACCCGAGCTGTGACTGTGAGACGTGCACGACGTATTCGCGCGGCTACTTGCGCCATTTGTTCACCGCGGGCGAATTACTCGGCCTGCGCCTGCTGTCGCTGCACAACGTGCGGTATCTGATCCGCCTCGCGGCGGAAATGCGTGCCGCCATCCAGCGGGGCGGCGATGCATTCGCCACATGGGCCGATGACTGGCGCCGCCGCTATCACCACACAGGAGTCGCATGACCACGGCATCGTTGCTTCTGCTGCTCACTCCCTCGGGCCAGGGCGGCGCGGGGATGAGCGCGTTCATCATCCAGATCGCGCTGTTCATCGGGATCTTCTACTTCCTGCTCATCCGGCCGCAACGCCGCCAGGCCGAGGACCACAAGCAGCTGCTCGCGTCGCTGCAGCGCGGGGATCAGGTCGTGACCTCGAGCGGGATCGTCGGCGAAGTCGTGCACATCAAGGACGATCAGGTCACGATTCGGAGCGGCGAAGCGAAGTTCGTGATCCTGCGGAGCGGCATCAGCAGCATCACCAACCGCACCGCCGTCGAGGCAAAGCCGGCGTGACGGTTCGCACGCTGCATCTGCTCGGCTCACCCGTGCTGCGGCAAAAGTCGCCCGCGGTGCCGAAGGTGGATGACGCCGTGCGCCGGCTCGTGGACGACCTGTTCGAAACGATGCGCGCCGCCAAGGGTGTCGGCCTCGCCGCAAACCAGATCGGCGTCGCGCGGCGCGTCGCCGTCGTCGACATCGGTGCAGAGGATCCCCCCCCGCTCGTCCTCATCAATCCCGTCATCGTCGAGCGCGGCGACGAAGAGGAGACGGCCGAGGAGGGATGCCTCTCGATCCCGGAGATCTTCGGCGACGTGACGCGCGCCGCCCGGATCGTCGTCGAGGCCCTCGATCAAGACGGCAGCCGCGCGCGTGTCGAGGCGCGCGGCTACAAGGCGCGCGCGATTCAACACGAGATCGATCACCTCGACGGCATCCTGTTCCTCGATCATCTCAGCGCGGTGAAGCGCGGTCTCCTGCTGTCCAAGTGGAAAAAGGCCCGCAAGGGGCAGACCGGGTATCTGAAGGAGGTTACGCCGGAGCCGGCGGGTGAGCTGTAAATGCGCGTCGCCTTCTTTGGCACGCCCGACTTCGCGGTGCCGTCGCTGCGCGCGCTCGTCGGAGAAGGTTTCGACGTCGCCGCCGTCGTCACCCAACCCGATGCGCCGCAGGGTCGCTCCCGCTCGACGCGGGTCCCCCCGCCGGTACGGGTCGCCGCCGAATCCGAAGATCTTGTCGTCCTGCAGCCGGACACGCCGACCGACCCCGCGTTCCTAACGCAGCTGCGCGAGCTGAAACCCGATATCGGCGTCGTCGTCGCCTACGGCCACATCCTGAAGCCGGCGCTGCTCGCGCTGCCGCCGCGCGGGATGGTGAACGTCCATCCGTCGCTGCTCCCGGAGCTGCGCGGCCCCGCCCCGGTCGAGTGGGCCATCGTCCGCGGCTATGAGAAGACCGGCGTCACGATCATGCAGCTCGACGCCGGCATGGATTCGGGTCCGATCCTGCACCAACTCCCGCATCGCATCGATCCCGACGTGACGGGCGGCGAGCTGTCGGCGCACCTCGCCGAGCTGGGAGCGCAGGCACTGATAGAAACGCTGGCGCTGCTGGAGCAGGGCGACCCGCCGCCGGCGCCCGTGCCGCAGGACGACGCCCGCGCGACGCTCGCCCCCAAGCTCACCCGTGAGAGCGCGCGGATCGATTGGACGAAAGACGCGCGCTCGATCGACTGCCTGATTCGCGGTCTGGATCCACGCCCGGGGGCATGGACCCAGCTCGAGGGAGTCGAGATCAAGTTCTTCGCACCGAAAGTCGTCGGGCAAACTCGACGCGCCCCTGGGGAAGTTCTGTCGGCCGGTGACGCGCTGGTGATCGCGACGGGCGGCGGTACGATCGAGCTCTGCGAGGTGCAGCCGGCGGGCAAGGAGCGGATGGCGGCGAAGGACTGGCTGCGGGGCGCCCGTCTCGAGGCCGGCGCGAGGTTCTCGTGAGACAACCGCTGCCGCGCCTGCATGCGATCACCGACGAGCGCATCGCGCGGCGCGTTGATCTCGACTTGATTGCCGCGGCGCTGGCGGAGGGCGGTGGTTCTGACCTGGCGTTCCATGCTCGTGGTCGTGGACTCACTGGTCTAGATCATTTCGAACTCGCCGGCCGTCTGGCCGTCCGGCCGCCCGGCCGACTGTTCGTCAACGACCGTCTGGATGTTGCGCTAAGCGTACCCGCCGCCGGAGTCCAGCTTGGCCATGGCAGCCTCCCCGTCAGCGCCGCGCGCGCGCTGAATCCGCTGTGGTGGATCGGCGTTTCGGTTCACGACCTGCCTGAAGCCGAAGCCGCAAGACTTTCGGGGGCCGACTATCTTGTTGTAGGGCCGGTATTCGCCACCGCTTCGCACCCGGGCCGTACCCCACTCGGCCTGGCCACTCTGCAACAGATCGTCGCGGCGGCCGGTGATCTGCCGGTGATCGCGATCGGCGGGATGACGATCGATCGGGTGCCGGAGGTGCGAGGGGCCGGCGCGTACGGCGTCGCCGCGATTCGGGCGCTGTGGGACGACGCCGAACCTGCCGCGGCCGCGAGGAGGATGCGGGAATGGATGTCGTAATCAATGGCGAGCAAAGAACAGTCACGCCGGGCGCGACACTGCTCGAGCTGCTCAAGGAGCTCGAGCTCGATCCGCGCGCCGTGGTCGTCGAGCACAATCGCAAGATCGTGCGGCGGCCGGCGCTCGGGGACGTCACCGTGACCGAGGGTGACGCCATCGAGCTGGTGCATTTCGTGGGTGGAGGGTGAGATGACGACGGCTGTTGAGACAATCCGCGACGAGCCGCTGACCATCGGCGGGCGCACGTTCCACTCGCGCCTCATGGTCGGCACGGGCAAGTATCCCGACATGGACACGATGGTGCGCGCGATCGCGGCGTCGGGCGCCGAAGTCGTCACCGTCGCCGTGCGCCGCGTGAATCTCGACCGCTCCAAGGAATCGAGCGTGCTGCACTTCCTCGATCCCGCCAAGATCTTCCTGCTCTCCAACACCGCCGGGTGCTACACCGCCGCCGATGCGATCCGCTACGCGCGGCTCGCGCGCGAAGCGGGGTTCAACGACTTCCTGAAGCTCGAAGTGATCGGCGATGAAGAGACGCTGCTGCCCGACGTCGCAGGACTGCTCGAGGCCGCCAAGGTGCTGGTGCAGGAAGGCTTCAAAGTGCTCGCTTACACGAACGAGGATCTCGTGACCGCGCTGCGGCTCGAGGATCTTGGCTGCGCGGCCGTCATGCCGCTCGCCTCACCCATCGGGAGCGGGCTCGGCCTGCTGAATCCATTCTCCGTTCGGACGATCAAGCGGCGGCTGCATGTGCCGGTGATCGTCGATGCGGGGGTCGGCACCGCATCCGACGCCTGCGTGACGATGGAGCAGGGCGTGGACGGGATTCTGATGAACACCGCGATCGCGGCCGCGCAGGACCCCGTCGCCATGGCGAGCGCGATGCGTCTCGCGACGATCGCCGGCCGGGCGGCCTTCCTCGCCGGCCGCATGCCGCGCCGCGAAGTCGCAATGCCGTCATCCCCGACCAAGGGGATGCTGGATTAAGGAAGCAACGGCCGCGCGACGCGCGGCGCTCGAGATTCTCCGCTCGGTCAGGGCGGGAGCGCCATTGGCGGACGCGCGCGACCGCCATCTCACGGGCCTCGCCGAGCGCGACCGGCGCCTCGCGTACGAGCTGTCGGCCGGCGTGCTCCGCCGCCAGCGCGAGCTCGACACCGCCCTCGAGCTCGACCGGGCCGATCCCCGCCTCCACGACGTGCTGCGCCTCGGCGCCTATCAGCTCCGCTGGCTGACGCGCGTCCCCTCGCATGCGGCGGTCTCGACGTCCGTTGAACTTGCCAGACAGACGGTGGGCGAAGGGGTTACGGGGTATGTGAACCATGCGCTGCGCAAACTGGCAGGTGCCGGGTGTCAGGTGTCGGGTGCCGGGTCATCGCATCCCGACTGGTTGGTGCAGCGTTGGAGACATCGATTCGGAGTTGCCGAAACAGAACGGTTGGTAGAGTGGAATGACGCAAAACCCGAACTCATTCTCCAGCCGGCACGGTGGGATCAGCAAACTTTAACCAGCCGGCTCCAGGACATAGGGCTCGAAGTTACAGAGGCGCCATTTGGAGCCGGCCTACGCATCGGCCTGACACCTGGCACCAGACACCCGGCACCTCGTGATCTTCCCGGCTACTCCGAAGGTGGATGGATCGTCCAGGACCCCGCCCACGCCCTCGTCGCACAATTCGCCCGAATCCCTGCAGGTTCGTTGGTGTACGACGCCTGCGCGGCGCCGGGGGGAAAAGCCGTCGCGCTCGAGGCGGCCGGTGCCCGGGTCCTCGCCGGTGATGCGCGCCACGCGCGGCTCGGTCGGCTCACCGACACCACGCGGCGGGCGGGAGTGGCGATTCAGTGCGTTGCCGCCAATCTTGAGGCGGCGCCGCTCAGGCCCGGGAGCATCGACGCGGTGCTCGTCGACGCACCCTGTAGCGCGACCGGTACGATGCGGCGCCATCCCGATGCGCGCTGGCGCCTGCATCAAGCGGTATTCGCGCGCGCGGCGGAGCGGCAGGAGCGATTGCTCGCGGCCGCGGCGGCGCTGGTGCGACCGGGTGGTCTGCTGATCTACGCGACCTGCTCGCTCGAGCCCGAGGAGAATGAACTCGTCGTGGAGAGTTTTCTGAACCGAAACCAGGAATTCACGCGGTCACCACGCCAGGACGCCGCTCCCGTGGAGCTGGTCACGCCCGCCGGCGACTTCCAGTCTCTGCCGCAGCGTCACGGCATCGACGGGGCGTACGCGGCGCGCCTGGTCCGAAAGGAGCCGGCGTGGCGCTGATGCGCATTCCCCGCCGCGTCGAGCCGCTGCCGGATTTCAAACTCAACGCGGGATTCTGGAAATGGATCGGGATTGGCGCTGGGGTGGCGCTCGCGGGATACCTCACCGCGTACCTCATTCTCTTCCCTGCGCCCATCCTGCCCGGCCACCAGGAGGTACCCCGCGTGCTCGGGCTGACGGTGGCGGAGGCGCAGGCGGAGATCCAGAGGTCCAAGCTGCAGGTCACCGAGGGCGGCGCCGAGCCGCATCCGACGGCGCCGGCGGGCACCGTGGTGTGGCAGGATCCGCCGCCCGGCGTCATCGCCCCCGAAGGCACGAAGATCACGCTCATCGCGAGCGCCGGCCCGCCCAAGATTCCGGTGCCGGACGTCTCGAACCTCGACGGCGCCCTCGCGCAGTCGCTGATCGCGGCGGCCGGATTGGTGGTGAGCCAGGTGGAGTCCGTCCAGGCGGCCGCGCCGACCGGACTTGCGATGATGACGCGCCCGCCGGCGGGCACGGCGCTCGCGCCGGGCGCCGGCCTGACCGTGGTCATCAGTCGTGGCGCGCCGACGATCCCGATTCCTGATCTGCTCGGCATGGCGTCGGGCGACGCCCGCACCAGACTCGAGATGGAAGGACTGCAGCTCGGCACCGTCACACGGCGCCGGACGGCGGACGCATCGCCGGGCACGGTCGTGGGACAGACCCCGGCGGCCGGGACCCTGGCGGCGCCCGGCACGGTCGTGGACGTCGTGGTGGCCCGGAGTCCGCAATGACGAACGGGATCCGCATCGCGCCGAGCGTCCTCTCCGCCGACCTCGCGCGGCTCGCGGAGCAAGTCGCGCAGGTGCTGGAGGCGGGTGCCGACTGGCTGCATGTCGATGTGATGGACGGCCGCTTCGTCCCGAACATCACCTTCGGCGCCAACATGATCGAGACGCTGCGCAAGCTGACCGACAAGCCGATCGACGTCCACCTGATGGTGGTGGAGCCGGAGCATTACATCGAATCATTCGCCGCCGCCGGGGCGTCGGTGTTCACGTTCCATCCCGAAGCGACGGTTCACGTCCAACGGCAGCTCGACGCAGTAAAGAAGCAGGGCATGATGGCGGGATTGGCGTTGAATCCGGGAACGCCCCTCGCGCACGCTGAGGAAGTGGTGCGCGATCTCGATCTGCTGCTGATTATGACCGTGAACCCGGGCTTTGGTGGCCAGACGTACTTGGCAGGCTCCGATGACAAGATCCGTCGTGCCCACGCACTACGCACGACGCACGACGCACGGTTTTTTTTGGAGGTCGATGGCGGAATCACGAAGCAAACGATTGCCGCGGCACACCAAGCCGGTGCCGACACCTTCGTCGCCGGCAACGCCGTGTTCGCGAGCACCGACCCCGGACGTGAAGTGCAGGAGCTGCGCCGCCGCTGCATGGTGACGGTATGACGAATCGGCAACAGTGGACGATGATCGCCGGCGTGGTGACGACGGCGGTCTTTGGCGTGGCCCTGGCCATCAAACTGCGGCCGCAGATCGATCTGCTGGAGATCGGATCCAGCGCGCCGCAGTTCCACGCGACCGATCTGCGCACGAGTCGTCCGGCGTCGCTCGAGGACTATCGCGGCAAGGTCGTGCTGCTCAACATCTGGGCGACGTGGTGCCCGCCGTGCCGCGCCGAGATGCCCTCGATGGAAAAGCTGCACAAGAAGCTGGCGGGCACCGACTTCCGGATCGCCGCGGTGAGCGTCGACGGCGACGCGTTCTATCCCGACAAGGAGCCGACCGGCCCGGCCGAGATCCTGGGCTTCGCGAACGGGCTCGGCCTCACCTTCGACATCCTCCACGATCCCAGTGGCGCGATCCGGCAGTCGTACGACATCTTCGGCGTACCGGAGAGTTATCTGATCGATCGTAACGGCGTGATCGTCAAGCGCGTCATCGGCGCCGCCGACTGGGAGGAGCCCGTCAACGAGATGCTGATCCGCCGGCTCCTGAGCGAGCGCTAGCGTGTTCCAGGGGATCCTGCGCAACTGGCCCATCAAGGGCGCGGCGGTGTTTCTCGCGCTGATGCTCTACGTCGCCGTGCAGCTGCAGCAGCCCGTGACGACGAGCTTCGACGTCACGCTGAACGTGCAGCTGCCGCGCGGTCGCACGCTGATGCAGAAGCCGCCCAAAGTGCGGGTCCAGATTTCCGGTAAGGGCAGCCAGATCCTGAAGCTGCGCTCGCTCGCGGGCGATATCACGCGCCGCGTGCCCGACACGCTGACCACGTCGAACTGGGCGATCCACCTCGACCCCACCGACGTCGAGCTGGCGCTCCCCAAGGGCGCCGACGTCCGGGTCATGGAGGTGCGGCCCAGCGAGATCACGCTGGCGCTCGACAGCGTGACCCGCAAAGACGTGCGGATCGTCTCGCTCGTCAGTGTGACGCCCGATTCCGGTCAGGTGCTGCACGGCGGGCTCTCGATGACCCCGACGACGGTGCGTCTGGTCGGCCCCGAGCGCAGCCTGGCCGCCATCGATTCCGTGACGACGGTGCCGATGGAAATCACGAACGTCTCGGGCGAGTTCACGCGCAACGTGCCGATCGACACCGCGCCGCTCGGCATCGTGCGCCTCGCGCCGAAGCAGGTGACCGTGACGGGCGATATGGGCCGCATTTCCGAGCGCTCGTTTGGCGGCATTCCGGTGGAGAGCGGCGGGGGCGCGATCACCAGCTTCATCGTCACGCCGCCACGCGTGTCGGTCGCCGTCCGCGGCCCGGAAGAGCGCGTGCTGGGGTTGACGCGCGACTCGCTGCGCGTGGTCGCCCACATCACGGGGTCTGTGGGCGGGTTCGCGCGGATCACCGTCATTGCACCGCGCGGCATCACCGCCCGCGCGATTCCCGATTCCGTCACGCTGAAGCGGCGTGCCGCGCCCGCGGCTCCGCCTCCCGCTCCCCCCGCCCGCCGCCCCACCCGTCGGCCCAACAGTGGCTGACGCCGTCCTCGGCATCGAGACGTCGTGCGACGAGACTTCGGCCGCCGTTCTCGTGAACGGTGAGTTGGCGAGCCTCGTCATTCTGTCGCAGGACATTCACAAGGTGTTCGGCGGCGTCGTCCCTGAGCTGGCCAGCCGCGCGCATCTCGCCGCGCTGCCCGCCGTCGTGGATCGCGCGCTCGCGGAAGCCGGCCTCGCGCCCGGCGCGATCGACGCGGTGGCCGTCACGGCCGGTCCGGGCCTCGCCGGCGCGTTGCTCGTCGGCGTGGTGTTTGCCAAATCGTTCGCCTTTGCCGGCGATCGGGCGCTGATCGGCGTGCATCATATGGAAGGCCACCTGTTCGCTCCGGCCGTGGAAGACCGCGACCTGGCGCCGCCGTTCGTTGCCCTGCTCGTCTCGGGCGGCCACACCCTGCTGCTCGACGTTCCCGCCTGGGGCCGCTACCGGCTCCTGGGGGAGACGCGCGATGACGCGGCCGGCGAGGCGTTCGACAAGGTCGCGACGCTGCTTGGCCTCGGCTACCCGGGCGGCGCCGCGATCGAGCAACTCGCGCGCGAAGGCGACCCCACGCGTTTCAACTTCCCGCGCCCGATGATCGCCGATGGGTTCGAGTTCTCGTTCTCCGGCCTGAAGACGGCCGTGCTGCACGCCGTCCGCGCGTCGAACGATCTGGATCGCGACCGGGCACACATCGCCCGGGGCTTTCAGGATGCGGTGCTCGACGTGCTGGTCACGAAGCTCGAGCGCGCCGTCCGCGCCACGGGCTACACCACTGCCGTTCTGGGCGGCGGCGTCGCCTGCAGCCGCGCGCTGTCGGCGCGCGCGGCCGAGCGCCTCGCCACTGTCGCCCGCGTCGCCGTCGCGAGCCCGCGCCTCAATGCCGACAATGCCGCCATGATCGCGCGGGCCGGCTGGCACCGGCTGCGCCTCGGCGAGCGCAGCGACTGGACGCTGGACGCCCGCGCAGACCTCCCTCTGCCTGGACTCGAGATGACAGAAACCACGCACGACGCACGACGCACGGCCTTATCATGACCGTTTATCCGTTCGCGATCCATCTGGGTCCCCTGGAGCTCACGGGCTACGGACTGATGATGATGGTGGCGTTTCTGGTGGCCGGGTGGGCGATTCAGCTCGACCTGCGCGCGCGCGGGCTCGACGAAGACTACGCCGCCGACATCGTCATCGCCGGCGTCATCGGCGGCCTGGTCGGCGCCAAACTGTGGTACGTCTTCTTGAAGGGCGACGCCGATATGCTGTTTCGGCGCGGCGGCTTCGTGTGGTACGGCGGCTTCGTGGGGGCAACGGCCGCCATTCTATTGAACGGCTGGCGCCGCCGCGTGCCCGCGCGCTTCACGGCCGAGATCTGCGCCGCGCCGCTCGCGCTCGGCTACGCGCTCGGCCGCGTCGGCTGCTTTCTCGTGAACGACGACTACGGGATACCGAGCACCCTGCCGTGGGCGATGAAATTCCCCAAGGGCCTGCCGCCCACGACGGTTGGGGAACTCCAGGCGATGGGCGTGCACTTCCCGGCGGCGACCGATCCGAATCTCGTGATGGCCGTGCATCCGACGCAAATCTACGAGACGATCGCAATGCTGTTGATCTTCTGGTGGCTGTGGCGCCGCCGCGACCACGGGCACGCGATCGGCTGGCTGTTCGCGTGGTATCTCCTGTTCGCGGGAGCAGAACGGTTTCTTGTCGAGCTGGTGCGCGCGAAAGACGACCGGGTGTTGGGTCCCTTTACGCTGGCCCAGGCGATGAGCGTAGCCCTGGTCCTGGTGGGTGCAGCGTTGCTCGTGAAGTGGCGGGAGCCGGCGGGGCCGCAGCCGCTGCCCGAGTCACTCCGACCGAAGGAGGTCGCGCTCCGCGGGAGTGCGTGAGGCTTTCGCCCGCATCGCCCCCAGCGCCGCCACAATGGCGAGCGCGAGGAGCAGCCCCTGCACGATGAGCGATTCGACGGTGGGGTAAATGCCCATGACGGGAATGCGCGGCGCGCCGTCGATCACGGTCAGCGGGATGACCTGCGCGCCCTGCAGCTCCGCGATGCCCTTCCCCGCGAACACAAACGCCATGTAGTACAGCATCACGCCGGTGACCGCGAAGAACGGCTTCATCGCGACCCGCAGCCCCAGCTGATTGATGAGCAGATAAATGGCGACCAACCCCACGGCGCCGGCAGCGATGCCGAGCACCACCGGTACACCGGCCGAACCCGCCGACGTGAACAGCGCCTTGTAGAACAGGATTGTCTCGAAGCCCTCGCGATACACGGCGAGGAATGCCACAGCGCTCAAGCCAACGCCCGATCCCGACGAGAGCGCGCTCTGCATCTTGCCGTGCACGAACGCCGTCCACTTCGCTGCTTCGATCTTGGACAGCAGCCAGTAGCTCACGTAAAAGAGGACCGCGGCGGCGAGCAGCATCGTGCCGCCCTCCATGATCTCGCGTCCCCCCGGGGTGACCTCGACGAGCAGCTCCACCAGGACCCACGTCAGCAGGCTCGCGGCGACCGCGAGCCAGGCGCCGCGCGCCACATCGCGCCGCCGCTCGGGCGCACCGGCTCTAGCCAGGAACGTCATCAGCGCGGCGACAATCAGGATCGCCTCGAACCCCTCACGCACCAGCAGGAAGAACGACGCGATGAACAGGTTCATCGCCGATGGGCGATCCGCCACGATCCGCTCGGCGCGCTCGAGTCCCGCCAACAGCCGTTCGCGAATCGTGTTGCGCTCCACCTCATCGGCTTTCGCCACGCGGGTGCGGAGCCAGGCGAAATTCCCCTCCAGCTCGCTCGCGAGTCCGGCGTTATTGGCGCGAATCGAGGTCTCGACTTGCTCGAACGTCATGTACGCGTCGATCGCAATCTTGTCCGACCGCTTCGCCACCGCGGAGTCGATTTGATGGCGTACGGCGGCAAAAATCGCGGCCGTCGCCGAGCCGCCGTACTGGATCGCCGCGACGTAGGATGCGACGGCCCAGCGGTCCTCGGCTGAGAGGTCGTCGCCGAATTCCGGCATGGCGGTCCCGGGAGTCCCGACCGCGATCCTCCGATAGATCTGGAGCAACGAGATGCCGCCCATGATCGCGGGATCGGTGAAGTTCGCGGGCGGCGGCCCTTTCAGGGACTTGGCCTTGGGACCGTCACCCCGACCTGTTTCGCCGTGACAGGCCGCGCACTGCTCGCGGAACACCACGGCGCCGCGCGCGAGCGACGGCGGCCGGGAAGGCAGCGGTTCCACGACCTTGGGCCCGCCGGCGGCGGCCGTAATGCGGGCGACCAAGCTGTCTGTCATGCGGGCGACTGAATCGGGCGGGGCAAGGGAATCCAGCATCTGCGCGAGGCGCGCCAGCGTCCGCTCGGAGCTCGCTCGGGCGGCCAGCGGCAACCCCGACACGTCGAACCGGGCCTGCTGAATGAACAGCTTTGCCTCGTCGACTTCCTCGGGCTGCGTGATCTGACCACCGGCCGGGACGACGCCGAGGGCGTACTCCTTGGCGGCCAGGGAGGCGGCGGCTACCACCCGCCGCGACAGGGCCAAAGAGTCAGTCGCCTGCCCTGCGAGTGGCTGTGCAAGGCAGGCGGCAATCATCAGAATGGGAGTCAAAAACCGCACGGGCAAATACTAGAGTAATTTTGTCGGAATTTCAATCTGTTGATAGGACTGCGATTGCAACGGCGGCCTCGTGCGTGTGCGAGAGAGACAGCAGCACTTTTTTCACCCGCAATTCGCTGGCACGGCTGGCCGCGAGCCCCGTCAGCGCGACGTCGGGACGCCCGTCGGGCGCCCGGGTGACCTCGATGTCGCGCCATCCGATTCCGCGGGCAGCGTCACTCCCCTGCAGCGCCTTGTAGACCGCCTCTTTCGCCGCGAGGCGCACGGCGACGTGCTCGGCCGGATCGGGGCGTGACCGGCAGTACTCGGCCTCCGACGGCGTGAGCAACCGGTCGAACACGTGCACCCCCTTGTCGGCGAGCATTGCGCGCGCGCGCGACACCTCGACCAGGTCCACACCGACGCCGATCGCGCTCATGGACCCGTGCGCGCGACGAAGAGCCGCCGGCGATAGCGATGACCATCGACGTCCACGACAATGATGTATGCGCCGTTGACCACCCGCCGCGCTCCGCCGCCAATTGTGAGGTCCCAAACATATTCGTTATTGGGCGCGGCCACCGTGGCTTGATACAGCCGCTCGCCGGTAAAGCTGAAGATGGACACGCGCGCATCGCCGGTCCCAGCCGGGGGCGGCCAGGCGACAACCACCTGATTGCCCCGCACCGGGTTCTCGGAGACCTCGGCGCCGGCCGCCACGGCGAGCGGGACGAAGGCCGGGCTGGCGTCGGTCGCGAAGCCCACGGCATCCACCCACCAGCTGAACTGCTCGGCGATGAACCGGACGCGCGCGCCCCGGTCGCCGGCGGCCTGCGGCAGATCGACCCGCAGCGGATACCAGCTTGGTCCGTCGCCGACGATCATGGCGACGGTGCGCCACGTTGCGCCGGAGTCGCCGGAGAACTGGATGATGCCGCGCTGTGTCGGCGAGAAGGTCGACCCGTAGTGGCGGGTCCAGAGATGCAGCCAGATGCTGGTCCGGCCGCGCAAGTCCACGATCGGGGACGTCAGCGTGTCGGAGCCCGTGGTGGCCCACGAATAGCTGCCGCCCACGCGCACCGAGTCGCGGTGCCATCCCTGCCATCCCACATCGGGCGGTTCGGCGCCGGCGAGCGACAGCAGCTCGGCGGTGATCGCAGTTCCCTCGGCTCGCAATGCGCGCACGCGGTCGAGCCGCAGATCGGTACGCCATACCGTGCGCAGCGTGCCGCGGCGCAGGGAGTCGGTCTGCGAGCTGCGGGTCGTGAGCGCACCCGCTGCCGTACGCAGGGTCAAGAGCGGCCGCGGCTCGCCCGTGTCGAGGCTCAGCCAGGAATCGGGCCACAGCGACACGAATCGCGGCGGCGCGGGCACGGCACCCGTGACGCCGGGCGCGTGTGTGAGATCGCCGGACGCGACGATCAGCGCGCGCGCGAACGGCAGGTTGTCACGAAACACGCGTGCGACGAGCACACTGTCGTCCGGAAACTCGAAACCGTAGTAGTCGCCGTTCGCGCAGCAGCCGCTCGTCAACTCGGTCGTAAACGCAATCGTGCCGTACGTGCGGTAGGCCCAGTCGGTGTACTCGCCGTTCGTCGGGTAGAGATTCCAGGCGGGGCCCGGGTGATAGTGGTCGAGCGACGAGCCGGGCACGCTGTCGGGCACGGCCGGAACGAGATCGGTACCGGCCAGCGCTTCAAAGCGCGGCAAGTCGGGCGGCAACTCGCCGGCCCGAAATCCCCAGGGGTAGAGCACGAGCCCGCTGTAACTGTGATACGAGATGGAGACCACGGGTGGATGCGCGGCATGAAACGCCATCACGCCTTGCGTCTCGGGCTCCGAGGCCGGTGTCGCTCCCCGATACGTCTCCGCATTCTCGTTCCCGCTCGACCCGGCGTCGTCGATGCCCCAGAAGGCGGGGTAATTCCGGTTCGGGTCCACCCCGTAGCTGCCGCCGGCGTTGGGTCGGCGATTCTTCCGCCAATATCGATCCACCGTGAAGGTGTACTGGTAGCCGTCCGGGTTCTCGACCGGAATCACCCAGACATCGTGCGCACTGATCAATGCTCCGCCCGAGTCGGCCAGCCAGCGAATCAGCTTCATGGCGACCGCGGTCGAGATCCATTCGCGCGCGTGATGCGTGCCGAGGAACAACACGTTGGGCCGAGCGGGCGAATCGTCCGGCGGGCCGATCTTGACGGCGAGAATTGGCCGGCCTTCGTATGACGCGCCGACCGAATCCACATGGATCGATGGATTCGCAGCGGCCCACGCGGCCAGGGTGGCGCGAATGCCGGTGCCGGGATTGTCGAACGAGTGGAACGCATGGAAGGTGTCGGCGGCCGCTCCCGTCGTCACGCGAGCCACACCGGGCGCCTGGATCCTGAAGCCGTGCGCCGCGAGCTGCGCTTCGGTTTCGGGGGACACGACGATCACGGCGCGCTGGGTGCCGCCCGTGGACCGGATATCGGCCACTTCAAAGCCAAGTCGCGCGAGCGAATCGAGACTCGCGCGACCGGAGATCGGCACTTCCACGACGCGCAGTTGAGCGCGGAGTGCGGCGGTCCCGCAAACGAGGAGGGCTAGAAGCCCAGCTGTGCCGCGAGCCATGCGGGGGCCAGCACGTAGCCGCTGAGAATCAGGCCAAGCCACAACAGCAAGACGCCAAGTGGGAGCCAGCCGATGATCACGGGCCAGAGCGAGGGCCGCCAGGCGGCGAGCACGTCGATTTCCGGCGTCCAGCGCTCCCGCTCGGCGTCGACCTCCGCTTCGAGCGCGAGCCAGGCGGCTTCCAGCCGCCGCGCGACGGTCCGGAGCGCGTCCTGCCACAGCGCGTGGGCATCCTTTTCGAGCACCGAGGCATCGCCGGCGCGCGCCGCGGCGGCTTCGAGATCGTCGAGCGCGGCGACAAACGTGGCGCCGCCCGTCCCCAGCCGCGCCACGATGGCGCGCTTCTCGGCGTTGGAGAGGAGATGGCGTCGCATCCGGCGGCGCGGCATCCGCACCTGGCGAGCGGTGCGCGTGATCTCGGCATCGAGCGCCTCGGCCACCCGCGCTCCCGCGCGCCGGACCGCGTGGTCCCAGGCAGCGGCCCACGCGCGGCGGCCCGTGACCTCGAGCACGCGCGCGCGCGCCTGGCCATCGCCTTCCCGCGCCGCCGCCGCGCGCCCCTCACCACCGAGCTCGAGGACACGAGTGGCGAGCTCCTCACGGATGTCGTCGACCGGCACCCACGGATCGAACAGTCGCCGCGGCACGATGATCCGCCCGAGCGACGGCGCCAGCTCGGGAACGCGCAGCGGCATCAACAGCTTCATGGGCGGATTCATTGCGAGTCCTCGGCGCGCGACACGCGCGCAGGGCGGCCGGTCCGCTTCTCGTAGGCGTCCGTGAAATACGGCAGCGATTCTGGAAGAAATGCCTTCCGCGCCAAACCCGTTGCCGCAATGGCGCGCTCGATGTCATCGGGCGATCCTTCGACTTCGAGCAGAACGTCCATCGCCGGATACCATTCGAGGCGCAGCGTCGCATCACCCAACCGGTACTGCTCCACGGTGCGGTCGATCTGGAGCACGACCTTGTAGCCGAGGTGACGGAGCACGACGAGGACCGCGCGCGGATCGTCCACGCGCGACTCCCACTCCTCGCGGTGCCGATAGCCGTCGCGCTCTCCCACGGGCCCCTTCCAGCCGAGTACGCCCCATTCCGTCGACCGATCGGCTGGGTGGTACACGCGCAGCCGCACGACTTCGTCGCGTTTCCGCAGACGCTCTTTCCGATCGAAGCGGCGGTCGAGCATCGCGCCGCGGTAGACGAGCTCGGCGCCGGCCGCGATCAACGCCTGCCGGAGCGCGTCCGGGTCGTCGACCCGGGCCTTGAGCTCGAGCTCGTCGCGAACGGCCGTCACGAAAACAGGGCCTGGAGCACGGCCTGGGTGTCGCCGAGGTCGCGAAAGACGTGGGTCGCGCCGGCCGCGCGGAGCGCGGGGACGTCGTAGAATCCCGTCGCCACGCCCACCGACCGCGCGCCCATGGGCTTGCAGCAGGCGACGTCATCGGGCGTGTCGCCGACGATCACGATCTCCGCGCCGCTGAACGGACGTCCCGTCTGCTGCGCGGCGCGACGCGCCGCGACCGCGGGAAGATCGGGACGGTGGTGTGAATCCGAGCCGAACGCACCGACCGTGAATCGGGCCGGATCGAGACCGGCCGACCGCAGCTTCAGCGCGGCCCCGTGTCGAACGTTGCCGGTGAGGAGGCCGACGAGCGCGCGGCCGTCCGCTTCATACGGCTCGAGCGCGCTCAGGAGCTCTGTGATGCCGGGATAGATCTTTGTCGCCTGGCTCGGCTTCTCGAGCTCGACCGTCAGCAATTCGACGTAGCGCCGGCACACCGCCGTCACCCGATCCTCCGAGCGCGCGTCGGGATGCCCGGCGAGCTCCAGCAGCTCGCGCACGATCTGGGGATCGGTCTTGCCGTCGAACCGGTACCCATCGATCGGCCCGGCGGTACCCATCTCATCGAGCAAGGCCCGGTGAATCGCGCGCCGGCCCGCGCCGGCGGTCCACAGGAGGGTTCCATCGATGTCGAAAAGGATCAGACGCATGGAGGGAATATCAGGTGTCTGGTGTCTGGTGTCAGGTGTCGGGGCAGACACCAGGCACCAGACACCTATGTCGGCCTGCGAACCCCAACCAAATTGTCCCGCAACCGCACCATCCTCGGTTCATCACCGAACAGATTGTCGCCGCCCACACCGCCCCGTGACAGCGCGGAGTGCACGATGCGCCCCGTTCCGGCCCACAGTGCGACGTGCGATACGCGGCCCCGTTCCGCAAAGAACAGCAGATCTCCCGCCTCGTACCCGGCGCCGTCCGACGCCACCCTGACCTCTCGTCCCGCGCCGAACTGTTGATCGCTGTCGCGCGGCAGCTTGATATCGCGCGCGGCGTACACGGCCTGTACCAACCCTGAGCAGTCGATGCCCCACTCCGTGCGGCCGCCCCAGAGATAGGGCGCGCCCGCGTACCACTTCTGCGCCAGCTCCGGCAGCGCCAGATGACGCGCTTCCGCACGCAGCTCCTGCTCGCGACGGACATTTCCACCCGCCACCGCGCCGCGCTGGCCGTCTGCCAGCTCCACGACGCCGCGCCGCAACGCCACGCGTGCGCCGGTCGGCAGCCGGCGGCGACCGTCGGTCGTCAGGATGTCGGCGCCGAGCGAGAGGGCCGTGGCGCGTTTCTGCCAGTCTTCGGCCCAATCCGCCGGGCCGGTCACAACGTATCCCGCCGGGAGCCAGGCGATGTAGCCGTCCGGCGCGCGGATGCGCAGCCACTCCTCCCGCCGTTCCAGGACGTCGAGCACTTCGCCGTGCAGCACTTCGCTCACGCGCGCCGCCGAGATCTTCGGCTCGCTCTGTAATGGCGCGAGCGCCGCGGTCACAATCGCGGCGGGATCGTCGGCGCCGTTGGGAATCAGCTCGACCTTGTCGACCAGATCTTGCTCGTTGGCGAGACGTCGCAGCGCATCCCGCGCATCACGGCTCGAGGTGATGCCGGCGATGCCTTTCGGCAAGAGCGACACCTCGAAGACGCCGAGCCGACCGTCCGGCACCCATTTGCGGCGAATGTCGTCGACCGCGCGCTCGACCTTATCCATGTTGGACCGCGCGCTCGACGGCCTCGGGCACTACGAGAGCGGCCATGGCCTCGACCTGCAGCGGAGACTTGGGCTTCGTCGTCGCCGTGCTCACCGCGAAGATCACATCGCCGTCGAACAGCGTGCCGTACGGCGTGATGCGGCGCGCGAGCGCGTCGCTGCCCGACTGCGCCAGCGCCTGCAGCTGCACGCGGTCGAGATCGGCATTGGTGGCGATGACGGCGAGCGTGGTATTCCGATTCAGCCGGGCGGGGTCGCCGAGCGGCGCGCCGCCCTCGGCAAGGTAGCGCAGGCTGTCGACCCGGCCGGCGATGATCTCGCCGCGCGCGTTGCGAATGTCGCCGACGGCGTTCACCACGACGAGCGCGGAGACGATCACATCGCCGAATTGCGCCGCCCACGAGCCCAAGCCCGCGGGAATCATGTTTTCGAGCCCGGCGGCCTTGCCGCACGTGGCGCCGCGGCCCACGCCCACGCGTCCCTCGGCGAAGTCGGCGGTCGCGGTGTCGCACGCGCGATACGCATCGTCGGGGCTCGGCCACCCCAGCGGCTTGCCGGCGTTGCCGAGATCGAAGATGACGGCCGATGGCACGATGGGAATCGTCCCCTTATCCCCAACCTCCAGCCCCCGACCCCTTTCACGCAGCCAGCGCATGACGCCGTCAGCGGCGCCGAGGCCGAGCGCGGATCCGCCGGTAAAGAGAATCGCATCGATCCGCTCGACCAGGTGACGCGGATCCATCACGTCGAGCTCGCGCGTGCCGGTCGCGCGGCCGCGCACACAGGCCGCGGCGCGCATCCCCGGCTCCGGCGCGAGCACCACGGTGCAGCCGGTGCCGTGCGCTTCGATGGTCGCGTGGCCGACGGTAATGCCGGGGACGGCGGCGAGATTCGTGCGCGGCGTGCTCATTGACGCGCCAAGATAACGTCAGCAACGTTGACGGCCATGACTGCTCCCAAAGCGCCCCTCCCGGCCCCCGCTGACCGCACGACCGTGCTCGTGGTCGACGATGAAGACGGCATCAGACAGGCCTTGACCCGCTTTCTTTCCCGCCTGGGCTATCACGTGCAGGCGGCGGCGAACGCCACTGAGGCGTTGAAGCAGCTGGCGGAGCACCATCCGCAGGCGATGCTATGCGACATCCGGATGCCCGAGACCAGCGGGGTCGAGCTGCTCCCCAAGGTGCTCGCCCAGGATGCCGACCTCGCCGTGCTCATGCTCACCGCGATCGACGAGCCGCGCACCGCGATCGAGTGCCTCAAGCTCGGCGCGTACGATTACCTGATCAAACCCGTCGATCTCGAGGAGCTGGAATTGTCGTTGCAGCATGCGTTGCGGCAGCGTCAGCTGGAGGTCGACCGGCGCGAGCTGGAGCAGTGGCTGGCGCGCGAGGTCGCGGTGCGCACCCGCGAGCTCGAAGAGCGGTCGGTGGCGATCGAAGAGGTGGCGCTGGACGCGCTGGCGGCGGCGAAGGACTGGGCGGGGACGGAGGCGGCGTTGAGCAAACTGGCGGAAGAGCTCGGCGCGCCGCGCGAGGAGCTGGCGTTGGAGTTGAGGCGCCGGCGGGCGGGAGCCTAGGCTTTCGTCGCTTTCGCTTTTTCCTCGCACGCCTTGCAACGCGTCACGCCGCGGAACGTGCAGATCAGACAGATGAACGTGCCACAGTCCGAGCAGGGATATCCTTCCGACGCCCGCTCTTCATTTCCACAGGCGCGACACTGCATTCCGTCGTGTTCTTTGAGCTTGGGCTTTTCCATGACCCGAAGATAGCACCTCTTTCCCGCCTAGAGGTTCAGGCTGTAGGCCTTGATCTTGTTGATCAGCGTCGCGCGCGAGATGCCAAGCTCCAGCGCGGCCCGCGTGCGGTTCCCGGCGTGATGCCGCAGCGTGCGCTCGATGTGCTGGCGTTCCACCTCCGACAGCGACTGCGCGTGATAGCGGCGATCGGCCGTGGAGCGCTGCCGCAAGTCGGGCGGCAGCTGCTCGATGCCGATCGCCGGTTGCCCGCGCGCCAGAATCATCGAGCGCTCCAGTACGTTGCGCATCTCCCGGACGTTGCCCGGCCAATGCGCTGAGAGCAGCCGGTCCAGGACGTCCGTGCTGCAGTCGCTCGGGCACCCCGGCAGCTCGGCCTTGAGATCGCTGATAATCCGCGTGATCAGCTCGAGCCGATCCTCGCGCGTGCGGTCGCGCACGGGCGGGACCGTCAGCGGCATCACGTTCAGGCGGTAGTACAGGTCTTCGCGGAAACGCCCGCTTTCGACTTCGCGGACGAGGTCGCGATTGGTCGCCGTGATCAACCGGACGTCGACGGTCAGCTCACGCGTTCCGCCGAGGCGGCGAAATTTCTTCGTCTCGAGCACGTGCAGCAGCTTGGGCTGCAGCTCCAGCGCCAGCTCGCCGATCTCGTCGAGGAAGATCGAGCCGTGATCGGCCAGCTCGAACAGCCCCACCTTCCGCTCTTTGGCGTCGGTGTATGCACCCTTTTCGTGGCCGAACAACTCAGATTCGAGGAATGTCGCCGACAGACCGGCGCAGTTGACCTCGATGAACGGACCGCCCGAGCGCGGGGAGTGGTTGTGGATCACCCGCGCGACCCACCCCTTCCCGGTCCCGCTCTCGCCCTGCAGCAGCACGGTGGACCGCTCGCTCGCCGCCAGCAGCTCGATCTGGCGCGCCAGCTCCTGCATCGCGGGCGAGACGCCGAGCGACGCGAGGCCTTCGCCCGCGTGGTCGAGCGCGCGGAGCCGGGCGTTCTGCCGCGACAGCCGCGTCTTCTCGGCGACGCGGGCGATCGCCGCCGAGAGATGCGTCATGTCCACCGGCTTCGTGAGGAAGTTCTCGGCGCCGAGCTGCATCGCTTTGACCGCGGTTTCGATGTCGCCCTGGCCGGTCAGCAGAATCACGGCCGCGCCTTCGCGCCGCAGCCGCTCGAGCACGACGAGGCCGCTCGCGTCGGGGAGATGCAGGTCGAGCAGCACCACGTCGGGCCGGACGCGGTGGAACGTGTCCATCGCCTGCTCGCCGGTGCCGTCGCGCCACACTTCGTAGCCGATGCGCTCGAAATAGTCGCCGATCGCGCGCAGCACGGCGGGATCATCGTCCACCAGCAACAGCGTATCAGCCATGGTGCGCCTTGAATGCGGGTCCGACGAGGACCGAGAGCGCACCGGGCAGCAGGCGCGCTTCGAACGGTGTCTCCCCCGTCACTTCTCCGTCGAGCTGCACGGGACGCTGCGCGCCCTCCGGGACCTCGACGCGCACTGCGCGGCCGCGCGCCCACCAGACCCGGCGACCCTTCCCCTTCCCGTTGCTGAAGAGCAGCTCGAGCAGCGCGCTCGCGCTTTGAATGGCACCGTCCGCCTCGAGCGCGACGACGTCCAGCCAGCCGTCATCCGGAGCGAGATCCGGGCGCAGATTGAGAAACCCCGGCGGCAGCTTGCCGCAGTTCAACACGAGCAGCATCGCCGCGCGGATATCGTGCCGGGTATCGTCGACGGTGACCCGATGGGGAACGCTGCGGACCGAGGGCAGCGTCAGTGCCGCCCGCGCGACGTACGCGCCGAGCTTCCAGCGCCGTTTCTCGCGCGGGCCCGTCGCGGCCATCAACGCGGCGTCGAAGCCGGTTCCCGCGCCGACGGCGAAGTAGTGCGCGCCATCGGCGCGCTGCACGATGCCGAGATCGATCGCGTGGGCGCGGGCGCGCAGCAACGCGCGCGCCGTGCCGCGCGCGGTGCGCGGCAACCGCAGATTCCCCGCCAGGACGTTGCCGGTCCCGCCCGGCACGACGCCGAGCGCGATCCCGGATCCGGCGATGCCGGCCGCCACCTGCATCGCCGTCCCGTCGCCGCCGTGACTGACCAGCACGTCGAACCCGGCGCCCAGCGACTCCTCCGCGATGCGGCGCGCGTCGCCGGGACCGCTGATGGTTTTCAGGTCGACGTTCCACCCGCCCCGCCCCAGGATTTCGAGGATCGCCGTGACGGCGCGGGCGTCGGCGCGCGCCGCGAACGGGTTGGTGATGAGCAGCGCGCGCGTCATCTAGTAACGGCGCTCCCAGAACAGATCGAAGCCGACCTGGCGCGGCACGGTGGTCGTATTCAAGTCGGGGTCGCCGATCGCACAGTTGCGCACCGGCTCGAAGCTCGCCTCGGTGCGCCACTCGGGACTGAAGCGGAACTGCAGCGTGGCGCCGAGGCTGTTCGTGAAGCGCGTCTGACGGCTGCTCTGGCACAAGCCGGCGTTGAGCACGAGGAAGGTCTTCGCACCGATCGCCCATCCCGCCGCGAACTGCGTACCCGAGAACCGATTCATCGGATCGCCGGGGCGAATCTCGAGGTAGTCGAGCGGCACCCCGAGATCCGATACCACCGTGCGCTCCAACTCACCCGCAAGCAGTGACGCGCCGACGCCGAGGACATAGGCGCGTTGCCCGCCGCTCAGCTCGACCGACGGCCTGCCGGTGAGAAGAAACGCGATCAGCTCCGCTTGTGAGTAGTCGGCGTGCTCGGCCTGGAGGTTCAGCCGCGGCAACCGCAAGGTGCCCCCGATATGGGCGATCACCGTGATCTCCGCCGGCTGCCCGGGCCCCGGCAGCGGATGGACCACGTGCGTGGCTTCGATGTCGAGCGCGGCGTCGAGATCCGGCGTGCCGAAGTACTGGACCGTCCCCCGGCGCACGACGAACTCGCGCGTCACCGGTCCGATGATCAAGCGATAGGTGCCGCGCGGCGCCTGCAGCGTGCCGCTGAGGAGGTAGTTGTTGCGCACCTTCTCGACGGTGACCAGGCCCGTCAGCTGGATGTTCGCTTCGTTGGACCGGAGCCACACGTCCTCGCCCATCCGGAGCTGCAGATTGCTGACCTGCAGGCTGTCGAAGAACACGCTCTCGAACTCGGGGCCGAGCCGCTGGGTGCGGATCAGCGTCGTATCGATGAGGTCCTGGACCCACGGCTCATCCAGGTTGACCACGCGCTTGTTCACGAGGTCGGCGAAATGCAGCACGCCGGAGGTGACCGTGCCCCGTCCGGTGAGCGTCGCGCCGAACACGGGACCCGTCAGTGCCACCTGGCCGCTCGCCGTGAGGGCGAGATAGCCGCGCAGATCGAGCGCCTTGAATTCCGACGTCGTGATATTCATCGCGAGCACCGGCTTGGTGAGCCGCTCGAGCCGCAGGTACCCGGTCAGCTCCGCGCGGCCCCGCTCACCAGCAAAGGTGAGACTGTCCACGCGAATGGTGTCGCCGCGCAGTGAGAGACTGCCGTTCATGTTGGAGTAGCGGACGTTCAAGGCCGGAATCGTGGCGGCCGCGTTGCCGATCTCGAGTCCGCCGCGCAGCCGCGGCGCTTCCCACGTGCCGCCGATCCCCAGGTCGGCCGTGAAGACCCCTTCGACGTCCCGCACCGTCGTCGTCACCGCCGCCAGAACGCCGAGATCCACGCTGTCGGCGACCGCCTGCACCGAGAGGGTGTCGGGCAATTGGCGCTGGGCGACGGGGACGAGCGCGAGGTCGAGCGGGAGGTGCGCGGCGACGTTCAGAACCTGCTGCCCCGACCGCCACAAATGGACTTCGCCGTTCAGCCGGCGGCCGCGATAGTCGATGATCCCGTCCATGAAGGGCGCGCGGAACGAGCCGAACGCCGCATTCGAGAACGCGAACGAGCCCGCGTACATCGGATTGGCGCGCGTGCCGGTCGCCGCGACCGTGGCGGTGACGGCGCCGGCGACCCCCAGGGTGTCGCTCTCCATCAGGGCGTAGACGCCGGTCAGCGGAAAGCTGTCCAGCGAGAGGCGCGCATTGATCGGCCCTCGTGCCGGAAGATCGCCGCTGAGCTGCAGTCGCCCCGCTCCCGCCGCGCTCTTGAACGCCGCGGAATCGACGTGCAGGACGGAGTCGCCGAACGCGAGCGCGGTGGGACGGTCGAGGAACCAGACCCCGCTCGGGAGCAGCACGGCGAGCGAGTCCACGACGGCGCGCTGGGTCTGCCCTGGCCCCCCTTCTCGCGCGTATCGTCCGCCCGCCAGGAACGCGCCCAGATCGCCCACGCGCGAGCGCGCAAACCAGGTGAGGGAGTCGCGCGTGCCGCGGGCGTGCGCGGAGGCGGCACCGAATCCGAGCCGGCCATATCCAAGCGAATCGACGTTCGCATCGAGCTCGAAGTTCGGGACCGGGCCGGGCCGATAGGCGATCGTGCCCTCGCCTTTGGGCATGCGCCAATCGCGCCACCGCAGGTCGAGGACGTGCGCGTCGGCGCCGATCGACATCGAGTCGAGCGCCCCGTCCAGCGTGAGCCGCACCTGCGCCGAGCCTTTCAGCTTGTCCTCGGCCGCGGGCACTGCGTTGGACCCGGCCAACCAGGTCACCAGCGAATCGAGGACGCTGAGGCTGTCGGCGTCGAAGTCGAGGGCCAGCGTGCCGGGTTCCGGCCGCTTCCATCCGAGCGACCCGGTGCCGCTCGTGAGCAAGCCCGGCTGCTGCACCCGCAGGGAATCCACATACAGGCGGCCGCCCTCGAAATGCAGCTTCGTCCCGCCGGTATCGATGACTGTGCCGCCGAACAGCGACGGCGCGAGGCCAACCACGACTGCCCCCGCCGGCTGCGTCACGCTGTCCGCCGCGACGCTGCCCGATGCCGTGAACGTGAGCCGCGATGGTGGCGCGTTGCCTCGGGTCAGCCAGCGCTGGAGGTTCAGGTCTTGCGCGTGCAGGGTGAAATCGCGCACGCCGAAGCCCGGATGCACGTCACGCGCGCCCAGGAGCAACGTCCCGTCGCCCCGCACCGCTCCGCCACCGCCCAGCATGGCGAGATCGGCGTGCGTCTCGACGCCCCGCAGATCGCCGTTCATTCGGATGGTGCCGGCGAGGCTGCCGTGCAGCGGGAAGCTCGCGAGCCGGCTGGTCAGACCGTCGAGCGACAGGGAGTCGGCGCGCACATCGGCGAACACGCCCAGGACAGCGGTGCGGGTGTCCAGCCCGACCACGCCGCGGATGATGCTGGCCGGCCGCTCGCCATCGTGATGGCGCAACGTGCCGCTGAACATCGTGTTCTTCAGCGTGCCGGTGAGCGTCCCGGTGGCGTCGAGCTCGCCCTGGAGGTCGAACCCCGGCACGAGCCGCCGGATCGTCCCGATGTCGATGCGGCCGGCTTCCAGCGCGAATGGCTGAAACGCGAGATCCTTGCCGCCGATATTGACCTCGCCCTTGCCCCGGATCAGCGACTCCGGCCAGCCGGGCACGAGCGAGTCGCGGAACGACCAGTCGGTTTCGATCTTCAGCGCACTCATCGGCCCATCGACGATCGTCCGCCCGTTGAGGCGTCCGTAGAACGGGAGCGAGTCGATGTACACGCGCGCGAAATCGAGCGACAGGTCCCGCGCGACGAGGTCGCCCTGCCGCAGCGCCACGAGCCCGGAGTCCGCGGCGCTGAACGCGGTGACGCGCCCCGTGAGCCTGCCCTGCCCGAACGCCAGATCCAGGGGCCGCAGCTGAATCTCGAGCAGCCGGCCGCCGTGCGACGCGAGCGTCACGCCGCCGTGCAGCACCGCGTCCTGAGGGAAGCGCGGATCGAGGAAGCGAATGTCGGTCAGCGTGGCGGAGTCGGCGCGCATCGCGAGATTCCACAGCAGCGTGTCGGCCGGCCACTGCACGCTACCGCGCGCGCTGAACTGGGTGCCCGGGAAGCGGACGCGCGAGAGATCGACCGTCAGCGTGCGGCCGTCGATCGTCAGGCTCCCCACGACGTCGGCGATCGACAGCTTCGGATCGCTGCTCTCGGTTGCGAGCCTGAGCACGTCGATGCGGATGCCTTTTTCGCGCGGCGCCTGGATGCGAAAGGCGGCGAGCCGCGCGTTGAGGTGCTCGAAGCGCCGCACGCGATAGCGCCCGTCCTCGCCGGAGAACTCGATCTCCTCGTTGGCGCTCGTCACCTGGCCGTGTTTCTGCAGCCGCAGCGTCAACGAGCCGTCGACGATCTGCACATTGCGGAGCAGGATGAGTGAGCGGGGGCCGGCGGGGCCCAGCGGCTTCACCGTGACCGTGTCTTTTTCGCCCAGGCGCAGCAGCTCGTCGAAGTTCGTCTTCCCGTTCTGGTGCTGGACGATGTTGATGATCGGGCGCTCGAGCCGCACTTCCATGAACACCACGCGGCCCGCCGCGAAGTCGATCGGGTTGTATCCCAGCTCGGCGCGCGGCAGCCAGGCGACCAGGGTGGAGTCGGGATCGAGCAGCCGCACGTCCGTCAGCACGACGCCGGTGAGCAGCGAGCCACGCACTTCACCGACTTCGATCGATCCGGCCACGCCGCTTTCGACCACCGAGCTGGCGATCCGGGCGAGCATCGTGCGTCCGGCATGCGTGCCGACGAGCGCGTTGAGCGCGCCCAGGAAGCAGGCGAGCAGTCCGACGAGGGACCAGAGCGCGACACCCAGGGAGCGGCGCATCTAGAAGGCCTGTCCCACGGCGACCTGGACGATGACCTTCTGCCAGAAGGTCTTCTGGGCCCGCAGCGGCGGGTACGGCGTGCGGATCTGGGTGAGCGTCCCGGTCGTGTTATCCAGATACAAGAGGGGCCCGCGCTCGGTGGCATAGCCGTTGTACGCGGCATCGATGCGCACCGGACCGAGCGGTGTTGCGAAGCGCACGCCCAAGCCGGGCGTGAAGCGGATGCCGTGGATGGTGGTGAGCGAATCGCCCCGCTCCCACACCTGTCCCGCGTCGACGAACAATCCCAGCCGCATCCGCTGCGCAAAGATCGGCGACGGAAAGCGCAGCTCGGCGTTGAGCACGAGGGCGGTGTTGCCGCCGGTCGGCGCGGTGAACACGCCACGCCAGACCTTCTCGCCCGCGAGGCTCGTGGCCGCCGAATCGATCGCGGCGGCGCTGCTATCGCGAATCACGTAGACCCGCGGGCCGAGCTCGTTGCGGCCGTAGCCGCGGACCGAGCTCGGACCGCCGCCGTAAAACCGCTGGTCCGGCGGCACATAGCCGACGGGCGGCCCCGTGAGCTGAATGTTGCGCGCGAGAATGGCCCCGCCACGGACCCGCCATGCGAATACGGTGCGGCGTCCAATGGGATAGTACTTGGCGATCTCGATCTCTCCGCGGTTGAACTCGTACGGCACCTGGGACCCGACGAGGTGGGAGGCGTGCACCATCGTCGCGGTGGTGATGCTGCCCTCGGTGGCGTCGAGCACGCTATTCACCCGATCGCGCACCACCGTGACCGTCACCGCGCCGAATTGCCGCCGGTCGCGCAAGAATATTCGGCTCGTCGAATCGCACAGCCGGAAGAGGACGCAATAGACGGCATCGCTGGCCTCCGTGCGCCCCACCGAGTACGAGTACCCGACGGTGATGGGCAAGGCCTTGCGGGCATTGAAGGTCACGTCGGCGTTGCCGCCGATCGCCTCACGCGTGTAGATCCCGAACTCGGAACGCCGCTCGACGACGAAGCCGAGCGTCGCGATGTGGGAGCGCGACAGGAACGCCGGCTGGTGCAGCGTGACGCCGAACGTGTAGTTGAGCGTGTCGATCGTCCAGGTGCCGGAGAACGGATTGCAGAATTGGTTCAGTCCGGTCGTCTGGGTGGGAGCGGAGCCCAGTTTGGAGATCCGGGCCGACACGTCGAGCGTCCGCGCGCCGCCGAGGAAGTCGTGCGCGGCCCAGCCGCTCTGCACGCGGAAGCACTCCACCGTCGCATAGCCGAAGCCGAGCCGCACCTGGTGGCGGGGACCTTCCTGCAGCTGGATCAGCGCGCGCACCGTAGAGTCATGCGGCACCGCTTCCTGAGGCGCGACCGAATCCACCAGTACCACGTTGACCGAGTTGAACACGCCCATCCCATACAGATCGCGCTGGGTCTGGTAGAGCGCGTCCTGGTTGAAGCTGTTACCCCGATGCACCGACATGACGCGCCGGACCGTGCCCGTGTCCACGTCGCGCAACCCGCGGATCACGACCTCGCCGATGCGCATGCGGGGCCCCGGCTGCGCATCGAGCGCGACTTCAGCCTTCAGGATCCCCGCTTCCGAATCGAAGTTCCGCAATACCTCGGCGTAGGGATAGCCGTTGTTGCGCAGCCGCGCGGCGATCGTGTCGGCCGATGCCTGCATGAGGAAACGATTGAAGGGATCGCCCACTTGCAGCGGCAGCTCGCGCATCAGTCTCGGCACATCGAAAATGCCGTCCAAGCCACGCACCTCGAACCGGGCCACCCGCACCGGCTCGCCTTCGTGAATTCGGAACGTGATGTAGACATCGCGCGGCGTGCGCCGCACCAGGGTGTCCACGACCGCGTTCATGTAGCCGCTTTGGCGATACAGCAGGATCAGGCGGACGACGTCACGGCGGAATTCGATTTCGTTGAAGTAGCGCTTCTCGCCGAGCCCCAGCCAACGCACGATCGCGTAACGCGCCCAGGCACTCGACTTGGTCGTCGCAATGGCGCTCTCGAGGGTGTAGTTGTCGAGCGCCCGGTTACCGGCGAACGACAGACCCCGAACCACCCGCTCCTGTTCTTGAGCGGTGAGGACGGTTGTCGCCACGAGCGCGGCGAGCAATAGGCAGGGTATGACGCGCAATTGACGTGGTTTACCAATCTCGGCTATGTTGCGACACTTGCACCGCACTGTCAAGCTTTTCGACACCGCAAGGTACGGACTGTTCCTGTTTTTGCTGGCCGGCTGCACCGGGTCCGGCGAGCGGGCGGCGGTCCGGGGACCGGTCTACTACGAGCGCGACGATCCCCGCTCGCTCGACCCCGCACTGTCGACCGACGTGACTACGGGCGAGATGATCGCCCTGTTGTTCGACGGACTCACGCAATTCGATGGCGACGGCCGGCTGCTCCCCGCCCTGTCCGACCGCTGGACGGCAGATCGGACAGGCCAGCGGTACGTCTTCCACCTGCGAGCGGGTGTCAGCTTTCACGACGGTCGCCCCGTCGTCGCGGCGGATGTCAAACGCTCGTTCTTGCGGGTGCTGAACCCAGCCGCGCACGGCGGCCGCGTCTGGCCGTTGCTGCCCATTGCCGGTGCCGGCGAATTCGCTGCCGGGCACGCGGGCGATGTCCGCGGCATCGAGGTCCTGGGAGACACCGCGGTCGCGTTTACGCTCAACCAGGCGCTCGCCATCTTCCCGAAATTTCTCGCCATGCCGGTCGCGTCGGTCGTGCCGCCAGAGGTGGCTGCCGACTTCGGCCAGCGGCCGGTCGGCACGGGCCCCTGGCGCTTCGTCGCGTGGCAGCACGACGACTACCTCCGCTTCGCCCGAAACCCGACCTACTGGGGGGGCGCGCCGGAGAGCGATTCGTTCACCGTCCGCATCGTCCCTGAGCCGCTGACGCGGGCGGCGGAGTTCCTCGTGGGGCGGATTTCCGTCGCCGAGATCCCGTTCGGCGAGACCGCAAAGTGGGAGCAGGAGCATCCCGACTGGCTGAAGCGCAAGCCGGCGCTGCGCGACGTGTACGTCGCACTGAACAACCGGCGCGGCCCGTTGCGCGATGCGCGCGTCCGCCAGGCGATCAATCACGCCGTCAACGTCCCCGAAATCCTGCGCACGGTGTGGAATGGCCGCGGCGCCCTGGCTGCGGGGTCGATTCCACCAACGTTGGGCGGGAGTGATTCCTCGCGCCGCCCATACAGCTACGACACGACCGAAGCCCGCCGGCTGTTGCGCGCGGCCGGCTACCTGGATGGCTTTGCCGTGCAGCTGTGGCGGTCGGGGAGCAACGTGGAGCTCGGTCGCGTCGCCCAGGCGATTCAGGCGCAGCTCGCCACCGTCGGCATCCGCGTGGAGATCGTGTCGCGCGATGCATCGAGCCAGCGGGAAGCGGTGCGCAAGGGTGACACCGACATGGCGATCCTCGATTGGTGGGCGGACTACCCCGACGCCGACAACTTTCTCTACCCGCTGTTCCATAGCGCGAGTTTCGGCCCGGGCGGCAACTATTCCTTCTATAAGGATCCGGTCACAGACTCGCTCATCACGGTGGCTCGCCGCACGGTCGACCAGACGGCCCGCGAAGCGCTGTACCGCCGCATCGACGACCGGGTGTTTCAGGCCGCGCCCTGGATCTATCTCTGGTTCCCGGTGGATCTGTGGGCCGAGCATCCATCTATAGAAGGCTGGGACGTGCCGGTAATCTTCAACGGCCAGCGCTGGACCAAGGTCCGTGTTGCGGCTCGTCGGTAGCCGGCTGCTGGCGACGATTCCCACGCTGTTCGGTGTACTGGTGGTCGCATTTCTGCTCCTGAACGTCGTCCCTGGCGACCCCGTCGCCGAGATGGTCGGTGAGCGCGCCGACTCGGCCACGATCGCGCGGCTCCGGAGCGAGCTGCATCTCGATGACCCCGTCCCCGTGCAGTTCGGCCACTATCTGTGGGGTGTGGTGCGCGGCGACCTCGGCCGCTCCTACATCACGCAGCGCCCGGTCCTCGGCGATCTCGCCGAGCGCTTCCCCAAGACACTGCAGCTCGCCGGCGCCGCGATGCTGCTCGCCGCGACCTGCGGGATCACGCTCGGCGTGCTGGCCGCGCTTCGCCCCGGCGGGATGATCGATCGGTTCAGCATGCTGATCGCGTATTTGGGGATCTCGTTTCCGGTGTACTGGGTCGGCCTGCTGCTGATTCTGCTGTTCGCGGTGGCGCTGCGCTGGCTGCCGCCGTCGGGGTATGGGGGGCTCGCGTTTTTGGTGCTACCGGCGCTGACGCTGGGCACCCGGTCCATCGCGTTTCTCGCGCGCATGACGCGCGGCGCGATGCTCGAGATTCTGCCGTCCGATTTCGTGCGCACCGCGCGGGCCAAGGGGCTGGGCGAGCGCCGTGTCATCGGCCGGCACGCGCTGCGCAACGCGCTGCTCCCGATCATCACCGTGCTCGGACTCGACGTGGGCAACTATCTGACCGGCAGCATCCTGACCGAAACGATATTCTCCTGGCCCGGTGTGGGGCGATACGTGCTGCTCGCGATTCAGAAGCGCGATCTGCCCGCGGTCCAGGGCAGTATTCTGTTCTTGTCCGTGATCTTTGTGCTGGTCAACCTTCTCACTGACGTGCTCTATGCGAAAGCTGATCCTCGCGTCGCTTACGATTAGCGGCGCGCTGTCACTCCAGGCGCAAACGGCGCCACGGCCGCGGACGACGCCGCTGCGGGGCTCGCTGCAGCAGCGCCTGGCGGTGTTACTCGACCAGCCGCCGTTCGACCGCGCGACCTGGAACATCTATGCGCAGGACGAGCGCGGACGTGTGCTGTTCAGTCGCAACGGCGATCGCTTTTCGGTGCCGGCGAGCAACACCAAGCTGGTGGTGGCCGCCACGGCAACCGTCCTGCTGCCCGCCGACTTCCGCGCCCGCAGCAGCGTCTATGCCAACGGCACCATCACGAGCGGCGTGCTGCAAGGCGATCTCATCGTGTATGGCCGCGGGGATCCCACCTGGTCGGAGCGGTGCTACACCATCGACACACTCGCCGCGGGTGGCTGCGACTCGACGTGGACCGTGGTGGATGCGATCGCCGATTCGCTGCGCGCGCGGGGGATTCGGCGCATCACGGGCAGAATCGTCGGCGACGGCTCGTACTTCGAGCCGCTGCTGACGCATCCGGGGTGGAACTCGTTCGATCTCAACTGGTGGTACGCGGCGCCGGTGTCGGGTCTTGGCTTCCACGACAACAGCGTCGATTTCCAGATCGCACCGGGACCCACCGTGGACGCTCCGCCCACGGTGACCTGGAGCCCCGATCTCAGTCTCTTCACGTTCGAAAACCGGGCGCGCACCGTGGCCGCCGAGTCGTCCTCGACGATTGGCGACAACTTTTTCCGCAAGCCTGGGACGCTCGACATCTGGGCCGAGGGCACCGTGTCGCTCGGCAGGTCGCCGTGGATCGAGAGCTTCGCGCTTCCCGATCCGAGCCTGTACGCCGCGCGGGCGCTCGAGCTCTCGCTCAGGAAGAAGGGCATCGCGGTCGGCGGCGGCGCGGCCAGCACCACCGACTCGATGGTCTACCGCACGCTGCGCTGTTGCGGCAGCCCGCTCATGGAGTACCGGGGCCGTCCCCTGCCGGACGTGGTGTTCCCGATCCTCAACTCGAGCCAGAACTGGTTCGCGGAGATGCTGCTGAAGTTGGTGGGACGGGAGGTCGGCGACACCGGGAGCTGGGCGAAGGGGCTCGACGTCGAGAAGCGGTTTCTCATCGATTCGGTGAAGATCGATTCGACCGCGTTTGCGTTGGAGGACGGCTCGGGCCTCGCCGCGGGGAACCTCGTCACGCCGCATGCCTTCGTGCAGCTGCTCGCCTACATGTATCGCCATCCCAAGCGCGCGCCATTTCTCGCCGGGCTCCCCCGAGCCCAGCAACGCGGCTCACTGCTCAGGCGGTTCGCCGGGACGCCGCTCGAGGGACGCGTGCTGGCGAAGACCGGATCGATCGATCGCGTGAATACGCTGTCCGGGTACGTCGAGCGGGCGGATGGCCGAGTGATCACGTTCTCAATACAAGCGAATGCGCATGACGTGCCGACTCGCCAGATGTTGGCGCAGATCGACTCGGTCGTCGTTCAGTTGGCGAGATAGGGGAGTCCCGCCGGCACGCTGCAATGATTTTATTCGGCTGACCAGCCTAAACAGCGTGCTCGAGGGTAAAGCCTGCGATAGGTAGCGTCCAAAGCGCCATCCGTTTAGGATAGGCTGGTATGTCTAATTCTCGTTAAACTGCGCAACTTTCCCCACACCAATCTTTTTGTGAACACCGACGTGGTCGGCTCCGTCGTCGAGGCCGGCATCCGTCGGGGTGGTTCGGTTCGATTCTAAGCGCTTTCCAAGTGAAGGTCCCGTTGCGAGCGGGCCGCCGCGGCGCTGGGGAGTTCGGAGCGTCTGTCCATTCGGCATCACAATCCAGGCGTAAGGGTGACGGTGAGTGCCCCTCCGCGCACCTGCAGGGGACGGACCCGACTATGATCTATTGTGCGCAGCCTAACCAGCGCTTGAAGCTGGCGGTGCCCGTCCCCAATGGATCCCCGAGAACGTTTTACGTGCGGTGTGGTAGAATTCCCTTGTGAACATTCCAGCTCGGCGCCGCAGCTTAAGCGCGCTTCGTTAGGCAGCCGCATGAGACACCTTCTACTTCTACTCGTCGCGTTACAGGTGGCGTGCGACCGTGGCGTCAGTGTCACGTATCGCGTCTCCATGGCGCCAGCCGAGGCGGACTCTATCAGCCAGCTGAGTGTGGTAATCTCGGATGCGGTCGCTCAGCAGCATGCAATGGCGGCACAGGGGGCGACCGATGGCTGCTCGCTCGCACGCTACTATAGACAGGTTGGCGGAGGGGGTGACTGGTTGGATTTCTGCGTGGCACGCGAAGCGAGCGCGGCAGTGAAGTTCCACATCGAGGCGTGGCGGACGGGAGCGTGGGGTTCCCAAGGAGATGCTCTGCGGCTT
>DATLXS010000018.1:0-5283 GCA_035575675.1 Gemmatimonadales bacterium | reverse complement strand
GTTCACGGGAGGAAAGGATTGCTGCCGAGCGGGGGCACCCATAACCATTAGATCTGGCGGAGCCGCCTACCGGGGAAGGCGAGAGGCGACCTCGAAGTCCTTCTCTGTAAGGCCGCCGGCATCGTGGCTCGTCAGCTCGACGACGACCTTGCCCCAACCCACCTGCAGGTCGGGGTGATGGCCTTCCGCTTCGGCTAGCGGAGCGATTTCGTCGACGAAGTGGACGGCCGACATAAAGTCCTTGAACTTGAAGGACTTAACCAGTCGGCTGTCCCTCACCTCCCAACCCTCCAGCGACCGCAGCCGGTCGGAGATCTCGGAGTCGGTCAGCCGATTCATCATGCGACCTCTGCACGATCTTTGATTGCTCTTGTTCCAGAGCCCTCACGCGCGCAGTGCGCGCAGCAGAAGAAATGACCTTCGACCTCGACGCCGTGACCGATCACCTTGCAGCCGCAGTGCTCACAGACCGGCGCCATAGCATGGACGGCGCACTCAAAGCAATCGAAGACGTGCTTGCGGCCAGCCGCCGCCACGGTGATCGCTTTGTCGTATTCGTTTCCGCAAACTTCACATCGGGTCATTGTTAGCGGCTCCGCGCCTTGGGCTTGGCGATCGAGATCTCGATGCCGTATTTCTTGGCTGCCGATTTGATGCGCCGCCAGGCCGCATTTCGCTCGGACTGGCTGACATCCTCGACCTGATTGAATCGCGCGACGGCATTGCGAACGTGTCGCGCGTCAGTCAAAGGCTCCTTGCGTTCCTTGGGGAACGCAAACTTCGTCGACGGGATCTCGCGCTCCGCGTGCGAGCTGAGCGGATGCTTTCCGCGCTTGGGTTCCAGGCCGCGGCGACGACGCGATGCTGACACCGCTACCGCTCGCTTGATGTTGCGTCGGGCAGCCGACTTCTGCCGCGTGGTTGCCATGACATTACCTCCCTAAACAGGGTTTCTGATCAGATAACGCGTGAGGCGCACACGAGACTGAGGTGAATTACGAGGCTACGCCGCAGTGATGCGCCTTGCCTCTGGTTCCCAATCCCAATCGACTGCCCGACACGCGTCCTTCACCAGACGAATCGCATTTGCTCGAGCGGTTTCCTCATCGTTGGCCTCAACACTCACGGCGACGATTCGAAGAGCCAGATCGTCGCCGTATCCGATGTAGGCAGGCCGGCTGTCATCGGGAAGTCGACGGACGATGTCTTGTGCCTTCGCCTCATCAGGGGCGCCGGTAGTCACGTTCACCCGCCACTTTTGAGCCATGCATCTAGCGTAGTTCGGCATCAACGCGAGGTGGGATCTTTGAACGTGCCCGGATTTGTGAAGCCCCGGGTTGGATTTTCGAACCTCGGCGACGCACGGTCCTGGCCCGTGCGCAGTCTAAATGCGGGCAGCTCCGCTTACGGAGCGGGCAGAAGCCGAAAGCGGCGACCCCCGGGTCCGCGCATTGAGTTGAAATGACGGTGATCGAGCGTGAGCACATCGAGAACTCCGTAGCGCTCGGCGAGAACCACGATCGAAGCGTCGGCGAGTCCAATCTCGAGGCTGGGATAACTCCTCAACACGACGAGAGCTGAAGCCACGTCCTGAGCGCTGAAGGGCTCCAGCCGGTAGGCACCTCTGGCGACCTCATCAAGAAGGGCACGCTGCGCCCGGTTGCTCACCCTGACGGCGAGCAAGTAATCCAGCTCGGCCAAGACGAAAGGCGATAGAAGCAACGGCGGGCTGGACTCGCGAATCGCCGCAGCAGCTTGGGCATGGTGCGTCTGGCTGCTGTCGAGGGCAGCCAATAAACCGCTCGTGTCGAGGAGAATCACCTCTCGCCGAAGCCATCGAGATCTCTGTCGACGTTCTCGGCCAAGTCAGGTTTGCCGCTCTTGAAAAGGGGCAGTTTCGGCTTGGCATGCCGGGCTTCAAGCAGCCGCTCAAGCCCCTCCCGGATCAAGTCGGCCTCCGATCGACCCTCTTCATGCGCGGCTCGAGCAAGGGTTCGCTTCAACGATTCGGGCAGGTAAATGGTGGTCCGCTGCACGCCATACATAGTGCCATACGATGGGAAATCTGTGACAAGGACGTGGCACGGACCGCGAGCCGTCAAACATTAATTGACGCTCTTGAGTTCAAAACTGGTCGGGGGCCCCGGGATTTGAACCCGGGGCCTCACGGTCCCGAACCGGCGTCATGCAGTGTCCTCTCGTGTCCTCTGCTGTCCGCGCGGTTCCTCCTGTACTTGAATTGGATCGTCTTCGTGTCCTCCCGTGACCTCGTGTATCCGCCTGGTTCCGTGAATGCGTGACACGGCTGTGACCTCCAGGGGCCTCGGAGACTGACTCCCGATCGTCTGTCGCACCCAGCTTCGACTCATACGCGGAGGACTCGCGACTAGTCAGTGAAGTCCTGAACGCCGGCCCACGCTCCGAAGGACTCTTCGCCGAACCTTAGCGGTCCGCCAACAGTTGCATACAGAGCAGGTCGGTCAACCACTGCTTCCACTCGACCACAGTCCACCCTCGACGGGCCGTGAGGTCCGCGTAGGCCTCGACAGTGTTTACCGCTCGGATGATGTCGACGCCGCGCGACGGCGTCAAGCCGTCGCGGAGTGACCTAAGGGCTGCCAGGCGATCGATGACGACGCCGAAGAACTCATCACGCCCTCGATCGCGCGCCGCGACCGACTCAGGGTCGCTTGGCAGGGCCGGCCCGACTGCAGCCACGAAAGGACTGATGCGGCTCAGCACATCGGCGGTGGCTTCGACGAACAGAGCAACCACCCTTTGTGGGTCGGTCTCCTGGTGCATTTGTGCGATCCATGGCCGTTGGCCCGATAGCGCTAAAGATGGGTCACCAAGGATCATTCGGCTCTCCACCTCAGCCAGAAGACGGGCTTTGGTCCCAAAAACGAAGTAGACGGTCTGCACTGCAACCCCCGCCGTCTCCGCGACCATCTGCATGGTGGTCGCTTCGTAGCCGCTCGTGCCAAACAGGTGGTAGGCCATCTCGAGAATGCGACGGCGGGTCTGTGCGGCCTTCTCGCGCCGGCCTGCCCTGGTCGCAGGCGGCTTGACATCCACTCTATGGAGATTACACTAGTGGCGCCACCAGTAGAACCACCAGTTCCCAGACTGAACGCCGGGAGAATCCATTTCGCGACCCAATGAAAGGGACTCCTTGGCGGCTAGGGGGCCGTAGCCCCGGACCCAGTAACGCTATGAAAAAGGAGCCCAAGATGCGTCGCAAAATGATCGGTCTTGCTACTTGAGCGCTGACTGGCGCTTGCGATGGGGTGCGATGGCATTCGCGATCTACGGCTTTTTGTGGGTGCCGATGCTGTTCTCACCCCACCCGCTGTCCGACCCCAGCCACGGCCGCGAGCTTGCCCTCGGCGCCAATAGCCTCGAATGGCGATTGGCGACCTTCTTGGCAGTTGCCTCGTTTGCCCCGCTCCAGCTGGGCGCACTCGCCCTCCACACACACTTGGCTCGTACCCCCGGTAGACGCTGCTCGTTGGTCGGGTTGATTTGGATTCTCGCTTTGATCCCTATCTTCGCGGCGTTCGCGGGCTTCGGGAGCTTCGGCATCCCTGCAATCGGGGCCCTTGTCGCCTCCGGTCACGTTGAGGCGCTTCAGGTTCTCGACCAGCTGTACAAAGAGCCCTTCGTCGTCTTTCCCTTCTTGGCCGCAATCATCTACCCATGGGGACTGGCGCTGTTCGCGGTCGGTATCTGGCTATCCGGAACTATGACGCGCTACCTTAGCGGACTTCTGGTAACCGTTTCATTCGTATCCACGGCGAGTTTCCTGGATGTCAATTTGGCACAAGTCGCGGGCCCATTCGTGCAGATCGCAATGGGCTTGTTGCTTGCGATATCTCTCTTCCGTGCTGCTTCCGGCCCAGCCGAACCAATCTCAGGCGCGGTGCTGTCAAGCCGGAGGCCGCGCGAGTTTGAGAACTAAGGGAGCGCTGCCTTGAGCATTTTCCGAAAGGCTTTTTCCGTGGCTTGCGTGGTCCTGATGTTCCAGTTCTTCGCCCAGCTTTATCTCGTCGCTGCGGCTGTCCTCGCGATCTTCCAAGCCGACGACAATGCGAAGGACGTCTTCTCCGCGTTCAAGAGTGCCGACACATTTGCCGGACTCCACCGGGCGAACGGCGACCTCATTGCGCTGACAATCCTCGTCATGATCGGTTGCTCGTTCGGGGCGCGTTATCCGTGGCGGAAACCATCGTGACCGCGATTCTTTTCCTTCTGCTCTTTATCCAGTCAATCCTGGCTTACACGGGCATTCCGCTTCTCTCGGGACTGCACGGGGTGAATGCGTTGATCATGATCGGCCTCGGCGGCTACCTCACGGGTCGCAACTGGGCCTTCGCCCGTCAGACGGGGGTCCCTACGACAATGCCGTGAAGAGTTCGCGGACCACGAGAGTCGCTACTGCGAATTCATGCCGACGACCTGACGATGTTGGGATCGGAAAATGGTTGGGGGACGGGACAATATTTGAACTCTCGAATTGACCTCGGCAACGGCGTCCTCGACTTAATTAGGACTAATTGCGACCGGCCCGAAACTGTCGGTCCCGCCACAGTCCAGGGCCGGCTGGGGGCTGGACGGTTTGCGGCATCAGGGCGGCTGACGCGATGAAGGGACTGCGGCTGGCTGGAATCCTGTGGCTAGTCGGCGGTGTAATTAGCGTCGTCCTGACCATCGTGTTTCGCACCGATGCCCTGCAGTGGGTTCTGACGATCGCCAGTGGGCTAGTTGCGGTAGTACTCGGTCTCTGGCTCAGCGTTCGGCCGAACATGGCCATCGTGCCTTGGTCGATCGCGGTCGGAATCGCCTGGCTGATCATCTATGCGGTGCTCACCACGCAACAGGCCGGCGAACTCGTCGCCTGGTCCACCGACGTCTTCCTTGCGGTCATCGGAGTCGCGGCGGCGGTCGTGGCGTACGCAGCCGCGAGAGTAACCCCAACAGCAGGCGGCCCGCCCTAGAACTCAACCAAAATCGAAATCAAGGGTGGCCACTTGGGCGGCGTAGCTCTTAAATAAGCCTTCGCCGGCATTTCTTGCGGTCAGTTCAATTAAGGCAACTTTCGTCGGGGGCCCGGGATTTGAACCCGGGGCCTCACGGTCCCGAACCGTGTTAGTGACGTGTCCTCCAGTATCGCGGCTCCTCAAGTGTCGGCTCGTATTTGATTGCTGTCTGCTTCGTGTCCTTCCGGGTCCTCCCAGATCCTCCTGGTTCCGGGATTCTGTGCCCCGGCTGTGCCCCGGCAAAGGT
>DATLXS010000017.1:0-8174 GCA_035575675.1 Gemmatimonadales bacterium | reverse complement strand
ACGCGATCGTCAACAACGGCGGCACCGAGAGCGCGTGCGGATGGTGCAAGGACAGATGGGGCTTGTCCTGGCAGATCACCCCGCGGACGCTGCTGGACGCAACGACCGATCCCGACCGTGCGGCCGCCAAGCGAGCGTTCGAGGCGATGATGAAAATGAAAAAGATCGACATCGCCGCCATCGATTCGGCACGGCGCGGAACTGCTCGCGCTTAGAGCACGTGTTAGAGCAGGCGGCGTTGTGGCATAAGCGCGCTCGTGATGGCTTGGATTCCCCGATTGAAACCGGGGCGAAGGTTGGCCTTCTGCGCTTACCATGCGCTTACGGCGGCTTGCCACTCTACGAATGGGCCGCTACTGCGCTGATCTGACTGGTGGAAAGGGAGGGACTCGAACCCTCGACCCCGGCATTTGGGCACCAAAGAGCACGGTTGGGCACAGGAGAATCACGCGAAATTCACGCGCGCTCGTGCAGCCCGGGGAGTCTTCTTGGGCGGTTACATCCGCCGGGCTCGCCGCGACCACCGAGCGCTAAACGCGCCCGGCTTTAGTAGCGGACCGTGCTGCCGTCGAAGCTGTGGGTCGATTCACTCCAATTGTGCCAGCAGGCTGCCGGCAACGGGACGAGCCGAGGCGCTCGTCGACGAAGCCGGACTCCAAGGCGGCGACGCGCGTGAAGCGCCGCGGCCTCACCGAACCGGATGCCGGCTTGCCTGCACCTTGCCGGAGGGATCCCGGCTGAGGACATAGTCGAATCGCTGCGCGCGGAAGAAGATGTTCTTGAGAGTCACGGCCTTCCAGGCGGCGGGGAGGACCGGCTTGAAGCGGGGCGCGAGACCGCCGTCGGTGATGCGCAGGCCGGTGAATCCGTACAGGAAGTTCTGCAGAAAACCTCCCGAGGTTGCCAGGATATAGGTGGTGTTGTTCAACACAGTCTCGCTGCGCACGTTGAAGGGCGGCTTGAGAAATCCTCCCTCATTGCCCTGCAGCCATTTGTAGGAGCCGGCCTCATCGCCCAGCTCCGCGGCCTCGACGGACAGCATCGCGAGCAACATCGCGTTGGCATCCGGTGTCAGCTCACGCAGCGAGCGCACCGCGAACCTGAAGTCATTGCGCCGCACTTGCTCGCTCATGGGCAGATCGAGTTGCGGATAGCCCAGCCAGGAGATCGAACTGCCCATCCAGGTGTGCTTGTCGTGCGGGATCGATTCGTCGAAATCCAGGTGGCGCTGCTCTTGGCGGGAGAAGGGAATGTAGAGCTGCTGGGCGATCTGCTCCCATTTCGCCTCCGGGGTCACACCCAGGACCTTCGCGGCAGCGGTCGCAATCAGCAGATTGCGCTGCGCGGCCGCGTTCGTGAAGGAATCGTTGGCGACATTCGTATAGGCCTCGTCGGGCGAGGTGACGTGCAGGATCTCATAGCGATCCTTTTCCGGCCGATAGACAACGCGGCTCGCCCAGAATTCGGCCGTGGCCCGGATCACCGGGTACCCGTATCGGCGCAACCAGTCCAGATCCCCGCTCGCCAGGTAATACTGCCACTGCGCGATTGCCACATCAGCGTTTACGTGGATTTCCTGGTCGGCGTTCTCGTGGGCGAAATACGGTGTTTCGTCGGTGCCCCTGCCCGGATCCGCTTCCCACGGAAACATCGCGCCTTGGTAACCGTATGCGCGAGCGCGCGCCTCGGCCGCGGCCAGGGTTCGATAGCGGAACATCACCTGCGACTTCGCACGCTCAGGGTGCAACAGCAGCAGGGGCGGGAAATCCCAGGAGTCGTTATCCCAGAAGACATGATAGAAGTAATTGGGGCTGAAACCGCACGCAGCGATCGGCCAGTCGGTGTCCACCGAAGTATTCTCGAGGAGGTAGAACAGATCGGAATGAATTGCCCGCTGCAGATCTGGATCGCCATCGACGAGAATGTCGGACTTCCACAGGTCGTGCCAGGCGGTCCGATGATTCGCGAGCAGGGTGTCCAGGGTGGCGGCGCGCGCAGCCTTGGCGCCGTGCACCTCCTCTTCGATCGACCCGCCCGCCAGGTCGCGCCCGACGGCCACATACTTGGTGAAGGTGTATGAGCGGCCCTGCTCGACCGTCATCTCGATCTCCAAGGCGACGAGCTGCGGCGAGTGTGCAACCTTTACCCGCAGTCCGCGCAGCCCCTTGGGCAGCGCTATCGCGGCGGCTTCGGCCATCTCGGCTCCGTTCACTGCACGGCCACGGATCCACAGTAGCCGCTCCGCTTCCGATGCCCCGGTGGATTGAATTTCGACCTCGCCCGGGTACCAGATCGCGGCGCGGTTGGCCGCAGTGGGGGTCGGCGGCTTGAGCACCTGACTGAGCAGTGCGGTCTGACTGGGCAGGGCAAGTCGGTACGCGGCGGCGACCGCCTGCTTGGTCTCAGGCAGGCTCAGTTTCGCGAGCGCGAAGCGGTGCGCGGGGGCGGGCCAAGGCCGCAAAGTGAAGCGCAAACGTACCTGGCCGGCAAAATCGGGAGTGATACTCAGACTCGTGGCGGCGAGACGGGTCGCAGTCTCGCTCACAAACGTGGTGACCGCAATGCGGCTGAAATGGCCGCCATTCCTCCAAACATAGCGGGTCGTCAGCACTCCGTCCCGCATGTCGAGTGTCTGCCGATAGTGCTGCAACACGGCCGGCGTGACCGCGGTCTGATTCAGCCACGCGGCGCCATCGAAGTAATCGATCTCCGTCCAGCTCGGAATCGCCGCCGGCCGCGAGACATCGCCCGGAGTGTAGTCCATGAGCCCCACCATCTGCGCCAGCGTGGCGTCCGTGCCGCGCAGCGAGGATTGCGCGGAAAAGAAACCATTCGCGAGATAGGTCGGGAAATACAGCGCGAAATTCTGCTCGGTGGCGCTCAACTGGAAATCAGCAAGTGCTGCGGCCTGAGCGATCCGCGGCCCGAGCAGCAGCGCCGCCAGCGGCCAGCAGCACACGGCTGCCGATTTCATTCTGAAGCGCATGCTCAAAACATCCGCGGCAGAAGCAGGCAGAACGCCAGCATGCACACGAAGAAGACCAGCAGCACGGCGCTCTGGCGCCAGGGGAATGGGTCGGGCGTCGCTGGCCGCTCGATGTGCGCCGGCGGAAGCGTGGGCCACAAGAGACTCAAGGCCGCAGCGGCCAGCAGCGTCGTCACGCCGCCGATGGCATTCCACCAGAACCAGAAGACGCTCTTGAAAAACAACCACAGAATCAGATTGACGCCCACCCCCACGACGACCGCGATGTTCGCCGCCGCCGGAGTGATCCAGCGCACCGCGGCCAGCAGAAATATCCCCAGGATCGGGCCGTAGAACAGCGAGCCGATCTTATTGATGGCCTCGATGGCCGTGGCCGCGATCCTGCTCGAGAAGAAGCCGCAGATGATCGTCACGACGCCCCACGACAGCAGCACCGCTTTGCTGTAGGGCACATAGCGGTGCGCAGGCGTGGGCAGCCGGCGATCGATGAAATCCTCCATCGTCACGGCGGTGAGCGAATTGAGCGCGGAGCTGTAGGCCGACATCCAGGCAGCGATCAAGGCCACGACGAGCACACCCACCACCCCGTGCGGCAGATAGCCGCCGATGAACAGCGGAATCATCAGATCCGGCTTGTCCGGCGGTATCCGCCGGCTGAAGCCCGGATCGCTCAAGGCGAAGGCGCCGAGCACCAGTCCGCCGAAGCAATACGCCAGGGTGACCGGAAAGCGGAACAAGCCGTTGAACATCAGCAGGCGCGTGACGGTCGCCTGATCACGCGCCGCGAGTATGCGCTGCGCCTGAGTCTGGTCGGTACCGTAGTACGAGGCGTACAGGAACAGGCCGCCCAGCAACATCGGCCAAAACCCGTATTCGCGCCCGTCGAAGCCCCAGTTGCCGAAGTCGATCACCCGCAGACGGCTGCGATCGAGATGACTCAGGAAGCTCTGCCAGCCGCCGATGTAGTACAGCGCGCTCACCATGATCGTGACGATGCCGAGGAATTTGATGGTCATCTGCGCGACCTCGCTGTAGACGATCGCTTTCAGGCCGCCCTCGAGCGAATAGACGATCGTGACAGCGCCCAGAACCAACATCGTCTCCCAGAACGGCACGTGTAGAATCGACGACAGCACCAGGCCGATGACGTAGGTGTAGACGCCCGCGGCGAAGGCGCGACTCACGAGGAACAGCGAGCTCAGCAGCGCGCGCGACTCCCAGCCGAAGCGCTTCTCCAGGAAAGAATACACGCTCACCACGCCCGAGCGATGCAGCATCGGGCCGATGAGAGTCAGGGTGGCGATCATCGCGAGCGGCACGCCGAGCTCGAACGTGAGCCACTGCAGGCCGCCGCCCTTGCGCAAACCGACGAACGCCGGCGCCGACACGAAGCTGACGGCCGACAATTGCGTCGCCATCGTCGACATGCCGAGCGGAAACCATCCGAAGGTTCTGCCGCCCAGAAAATAGTCGCCGCGGGCCGCATTCTTCTTGAAGCGCACGCCGAGCCAGATCATGGCGCCGATGTACAGCGCAACGATTCCGTAGTCGAGCGCGTTCATGCCCGAGGAAGCTCGCGCGGCGGGCTCGGCGGCCTCAACGAGGCACGCGTCCCGGCAGCGCCCGCGGCCCGGGCCGCGGGCTAGAAGTCATAGCTCAACCGAGCGGCGATGCGCCTCGGCAGCACCTGGCGGCCTATGAAGTATGCCTGCCCCGCGTTCTGCAGCGTGCCCTGGCGGGGCGAGCCTTCGGACACCGCCTGGTTGTCGAACAGATTGTAAACAGTCAGGCCGAGCCGCGCGCGCGCGCCGCCCGTGAACGTACGGGCGTAGCCGAGATCGAGCCTGAAGATGTGGTAGCTCGGCAGCTCGATGTTGTTCAAGTCCGAGGTAAACGTCCGGCCCGTGTAGGAGTCGTAAAACGACCCGTCGAAGCCGCGGTATCGGACATAGAGCCCGGCGTTTACCAACACATTCGGCTGACGCTGCAGGAAGTTGCCGACGCAATCCTTGCACGCGGCGATCGGGCTGTACTCGGTGTAGACGTCGTGCTCGTAGGTCGCGTTGCTCTCGAAGGCCACAGCGCTCGTCAGGCGAACGTTGAAAGTGCCTTCCGCTCCGTAGGACCTCGAGGAGATGAGATTGACGATCTCGCTGGGTGGGCTGCCGGGCGTTGGACCGTTGATCAGGTTGATGTTACGGCGGTTCGACAAGGTGGAGTAAAAGCCGGCGAGCGTCGCGGAGACACGGGTCCCGGAGAACTTGAACCCTGCCTCGGTCTGCTTGATGATTTCGGCCTCGAAGGATTGAACGTCATTGTGGGTGTCGATCTGCACGGTATTGAGCTGCGGCATGAAGAAGCCGCGGGAGGCATTGACGAACAGGCTGCGACGCTCGTCGAGCCGATAGAGTGCGCCACCCGCCAGCGCCCACGCTGAAGGGTCGACTGTCCCGCCGAGATATTGGCCGTTGCCCCAGGTCACCTGCGACAGCCGCGGGGACAGGTTCGCAGTCGTATCGGTCGTGACGGTCGAGCTCTGCTCGCGCGTGACATGGCCGACCAGCGTCTCGAAGCGCCCCCCGATATCGAGCACCCAGTTGCCGACTTCCATCTGGTCGGCGAGGTAGCCCGCGGTACGCCTCGCGCTGTTGTGATTGTTCGTGTATCCGAGTCCGGCGTCGACCATGCCGCCACGCGAGACGATGGTCTGAGCGTTGGTGAGCGTATTGGTCACCGTGACGTCGATCAAGCGCGGCGCATTGGTGAAATCGCCGATGTAAGAATAGGTGATGTCGTAGTCTGCAGCGCTGGTGTCACCGAAGAAGCCCCCGAGCGTGAGGTGGTGGGCCCAGTCATGCACCGCAATATTCTTCGTGAGATTGACCTCGCCCGTGGCCGTCGTCAGAGGACGGTGACGGTCGGTAACGCGATCTCCCCAGAGGAGGTAGCTCGCGGGAACCGGTGTTCCGGTATCGGCATAAGTGAACGTCCCGGTGTACGCGCCGCCGTTGCTGACCGGATTGTAGCCGTAGGATTGCAGGAACGCCGCCTGGGTCGTCGGCAGATTGGTAATGTTGTCCCCGCCGGCGAACAGAGCGAAGGTGTGGCGATAGCTCGCAAAGTTCGCACGCCCATTGAGTCCCCAACCCTCGCCGAGGTCCATCTTGAAGTCGACGCCGGCAGCGCCGCCTCGGGTCGCCGCGCCGCCTGCGACCTGCGTATGGAAGGTTCCGTAGGGAGTTAGGAACGACATCGAATCGAGCGCGGCCGTCTCCGTCGTGGAAATCGTGCGCCCGTCATTGCCGCGCGCGAGCTCGTGCCCGTTCCCCGTCAAGGGGATGTCGCCGTAGAACTGGTCCTGGTCGTCGATCGCCTGGAGGTAAAGCTTGACCTCGCCGGAGGAGAGTTCCCGCTTGAGGTTGCCGCGCAGCTGATAGCCCCTGGTGGGAAAGCCCGAATCCAGCGGGCCATGGTCATAGCGATAAAAGCCTGAGAACGCATAGTACAGACCGGTCGCCAGCGGCCCGCGGGCGGCAAAGTCGGCGCGGACGCGATTCTGGTCCGAAACCTCGACCTGAGTGGCGCCTTCCGCCGTGTCCGAGCCCGTCTTGTCGATGAAGTTGATGACCCCGCCGATGCCGCCGCCGCCGAACAGGTTCGACACGCCGCCGCGCACGAACTCCAGTCGCTCCACTCCGAGGTCGGGTCGATAGTAGACATCGGGCGCCGACGAATTCAGGCCCATGCTGCTGATGACCGGCATTCCGTTGAACTCCAACGGCGTGAACTGATACTGCCCGCCCGAGGGCAGCCCCGCGACGAATATGTTGGCGGCCACTTCGCCACCGCCGCCCTCGGCCTTGAGAGCCGGAACGGTGGTGAGAACGTCGGCCGCGCTGTTCGAAGCGAGCAGGGTCAACCGGTCCGAGGAGATGCTCGTGGCCACCAGCGGCGTCCGCAAGTCGGCGCGCGCCTGGCTGGTCCCCGTCACGATCACGGTTTGCAGAGTCTGCGACTCGGTGTCCGACGTGGAATCAGTCCGGGAAGCGGACGATGTGGTCTGCGCTGCGGCCGGACCCGCAAAAAGGCCCACGGCCACGGTGCCCATGGAAACAGCCATGGCGGCCGCGGACCTCCGACTCAAGTACGGCTTCGAGTTGCCCATGTATGTTCCCCCTTCGGCTCGCAGTGCCCGCGGCGGGTCTCTAAAAGTCTTTTTTGCCCAAGGCCACGACCGCGCACCGCCGCCGGCTTCCAAGGATTCTCCGCCAACTCTGTCGGGGCGTCGGTGCGCCGCCACGCTGGAATACTAGTGCTCCAAAAACGTTTCTGTCAATGCGGCGCAATCCGGCGGGCCGTGCGCCGGAGGGCGGCATCACTTGCGCGGGCAATCGGACTTGCGCGGCACCAACACGACAGGCTCCAGGTAATGGATGTCTGCCGGCTTGGCCTCCGCGCGCAGCAGCCGCAACAGACTCTGGCCGATGTGACGGCCGTTCTCGAATACAGCGTGGTCGATCGTGGTCAAGGGCGGATCGCAGAATCCCGAGGCACTCGAGTTGCCGTACCCGGCAATCGATATCTCGCGGCCGACTGCCATGCCGCGCTCGCGGCACGCCGCGATGGCGCCGATCGCCATCGCGTCGGTGGCGCACACGATGGCGGTCGGCGGTACCGCCGATACCAGCAGCGAGCGGCACAGGGCGTAGCCGCTGACTTCGCTTAAGTCACCGTTCAACATCAGCAGTCGATCGGGGGCGATGCGATGCTTGGCGAGCGCGCGGGTATAGCCCTTTTCGCGCAGCCGCACGAAGTTGTATTCGAGGGGACCATTGAGGAGCGCGATCCGCTCGTGACCGAACTCGATCTGCCGCAGGGTCGCCAGGTAGAACGCCTTCTCGTTGTCGGTATCGACCCACGCGTAGGGCTCGGCCGTTTCAGTGCGTCCGTACGTCACAAAGGGAATGTGCGCCTTGCGCACCAGCTCGACCCGGGGGTCGGCGACTCTCGTGCGCACCAGCAGCAGCGCATCCACCCAGCTGCCCTTGATGAAATTCTCGTACAGCGCCGCCTCGCGCTCGAGATCATTGCGGGTCTGCATCGTCGCGATGAGCCCGTAGCCTCCATTCTCGAGCTCGACCTCCACGCCTCCCAGCAGGCTCGAGGCGACTGAATCGACGAACCGCAC
>DATLXS010000016.1:0-3551 GCA_035575675.1 Gemmatimonadales bacterium | reverse complement strand
ACCCGACCGCAGTAATGTTCATCGTGGTCGCTCCCTTTTCCGTTGAAGTGGACGCAGTGCATATCCACTTTGGCACATCGATGCCGTTTAGGAGACGGGAGCGACCATCCCATCGTTCTGGGTAACTCAAAAAGTCCCACCACGCTAAGACTTTGAATGGGGGGAGATTTACGGCTGAGTTTCTCTAACAGCAATCCGTCGCTTGCGCGCTCAATTCGTGCGAAGTGAGCGGATCAAACTCGGCGATTCTACGCACTCTGGCCGCGTGCAGCGTGCTAGTTCGCCTGAGGGCTGCGATCGCTCTGCTCCAATTGCCTCACCGATCGTTCTTGCCGCCTGAGCGCAATCAAAGAGGACTCTGCTTTCGACTACGCACCGAGCTCGATGCTGCGGGTCACGCCAACTCTGAGCAGCGGCGGCTCGCTCACCGCCATGCTGAACCTCGAAAAGCTCCAACGCGACATTCCGACTCTGGCTGCCAGCGAAGCCACCTACCAGGCGGCCTTCGCCTTTTGCTGAATCGCGGATTCCGGTTAGAGCGTGGCATCAAGCCTTGCTCAGTCTGTCCTCGGAACGAGCCGCATTCTTGCTCGGTGCGCGGCAGCTTTGGCCCGGTTTCCGCAAACCGCCATGCTGCACCACCGGCGCGCATGGGTTTTCGTCCGATCGTAAAACGTCAGTATGCAGCCGTCTCCTTCACAGCGCCGCACGAGCCGAAAGTCGGCATTGCAAATGAGATCGCTGATGGTTTCCGCAATGGGCTGCAATAGTCGATCCGGGGTTGTCCACCTTCGAATCTGAATCGATCGCAGCGCGCGCGAGGGCCCCACCCCCCCCGCCTTGGGCAAGGCTAGCGCGATCTGTCGGTAGGTATCATCGCGAGCCAAGAGCCGATTCAGCGAACCGAGTTCAACGAGAGCATGCCGGTCGATCTCCCTTCCGGCATGTCTGTCGACAAACTCACCCAGCCACTCGCGCAGCTCCCGCGCTTGCTCGGCAACCCCATCCAAGTTTCCCCCGCCCTCTCCACGGCGACGAAGCCGCCGCGCAACTGAGCCATCGATTGCGCCGGCCTCAGTCAACCAGGCGAGCAGCCCGGCCCCGTCGTTCAGCCAATCCTCGGGTTCCCCGCCTGACCCAACCTGGCTGTTCAGGAAGTCGAGTGCAAGGTGGTCGCCGACCAGGTAAGGCTTGGGGTGTCGTTCCGCCATGTCGTCCTCTACCACTGTCGATGCGCCGGCCAATCTCCATATAACCTGTGAAACATCTCTTGACAAGTTATCGAGTAACCTGTAAACAACAGACACACGGGTTACTGATAAGGATACAGCTTTGAGCGCGGCATTGCCCGCTGGACATCCAGCGCTGCGGCGGCGAGAGGCTGAGATTGAAGCTCGCGTCGGTGTGCTCGAACTACAGGCCGCTCCTCAGCCGGCCCCCGCCGCAACGGTCGTCGTTAACGCGGCGACTAGCCAACGCTCTCCGTACTGCAAGCACGGCTACGAGAGCCCCCACCAGCCAAGAAGGAAGCGTTGAGCCATGGTTCGGTATCACACTGCAGAGGCCGCTGGACACAAGATCTTTTACCGAGAGGCTGGCGACCGCAGCGCTCCGGCCGTGTTGCTGCTCCACGGCTTTCCGACATCCTCCCATATGTTCCGGAACCTGATTCCGCGCCTCGCGGAGCACTATCGCGTGGTGGCGCCGGATCTTCCGGGATTCGGCTTCTCGCTTGCGCCGGAACACGGACCCTACCGGCACACGTTTGACGCTCTCGCTGCCGTCGTCGATCGGCTGACCCAGGTGCTTGGCCTGAGGCATTACGCCCTCTACGTCTTCGATTACGGTGCACCGGTGGGATTTCGCTTGGCGCTCCAACACCCTGACCGAATTGCCGCGATCATTTCGCAGAACGGCAATGCCTACGTTGAGGGCCTCAGTGACGGCTGGAACCCGATACAGAAATACTGGAGGGAGCCTACGGCCGAGAATCGGGATGCGCTACGCGCCTTTCTGACCTCGCAAGCCACCAAGTGGCAGTACCTGCACGGCGTCACCGACGAATCGCTCGTCGCACCTGAGGCTTACGTGCTCGATTCGGCCCTGCTGGCGCGGCCGGGAAACCACGAGATTCAACTGAATCTGTTCCTCGACTACGCGAACAACGTCGCGCTCTATCCGAAGTTCCAGGAATACTTCCGCGCCGAGCGGCCGCCGGTGCTGGCCGTGTGGGGCAAAAACGATCCGTTCTTCCTGCCCGCGGGCGCACACGCTTTCAAGCGCGATAACCCGAATGCCGAAGTGCAGCTCTTCGACACCGGTCACTTCGCACTCGAAACCCATCTTGAAGACATCGCAGCGGCAATCACCGACTTCCTCGGGCGGCGGCTCCCGCGATCGACGACCCGCAAATAACCCACTGCGTGAGACAAGGAGACAGCGGTATGCGTGCCATTGTGATCAACGAGTACGGTGGTCCGGAACAACTCATCATTAAAGATCTTCCGGAGCCCAAGCCCGAACCGGGTCAAGTCGTCATCGAGGTCAAGGCATTTGGGTTGAATCACGCCGAAACCTACATGCGCAAAGGCTTGTGGGGCGAGGTCGCCAAAGTCACCGGTATCGAGTGCGTCGGCGTTGTCAAAGCCGATCCCGCCGGGAACTTCGCGCAAGGCCAAAAGGTCATCGCCATCATGGGTGGAATGGGTCGAGTGATCAACGGTAGCTACGCTGAATACACGCGATTGCCCTCGACCAACGTCGTAGCGGTCAACTCGGCGTTACCATGGCACGAGTTAACTGCGATTCCCGAGTGCTACGCAACCGCGTGGGCGTGTCTGTTTGGTAATCTTGACATCAAGCGCGGACAGACACTCCTGATCAGAGGGGCGACCTCGGCGCTCGGCCAGGCAGCATTAAACATCGCCGCGCACGCAGGCGCTCGGGTCATCGCCACGACACGCAGCCCCGAGCGGCTGGTGAAGCTTGAGTCACTGGGGGCTGAAACCGCTCTCGTCGACGCGCACGACCTCTCGCGCCGCGTCCGGGACAATCACTCGGCCGGTATTGACGCGGTACTGGATCTCGTCGGCAACAGCACGCTGCTCAATTCACTCGCGATGGTACGGCGGCACGGGCGAGTGTGTCAGGCCGGATTCCTCGGTGGTCTCTCGCCGCTCGAATCGTTCAATCCACTGCTACAGGTACCGAGCGGCGTGCACTTCAGTTTTTTTGGCAGCTTCGTGTTCGGAACACCTGAGTTTCCCCTGTCCGATATCCCTTTCCAGCAGATTGTTGATCGCGCCGCGAACGGTGTCTACCAGGCAAAGCCCGTCAGAACCTTTATGTTCGATGAGATTCGGGATGCTCACCGGCTTATGGAGTCGAACCAGGCGAATGGAAAAATTGTCGTGAAAGTGGCGTCAGGGTGAGTTCTCGAATCACCCTCGATCCGGGTCGATCGCTGTGACGATCCGTCGGGCAAGTTCCACGGAAGACTCACGCGGCCGACTGGTGCGATGGACCTCTAGGGCGCGCCGCGCTTCCCCGGC
>DATLXS010000015.1:0-6296 GCA_035575675.1 Gemmatimonadales bacterium | reverse complement strand
CCTCGTTGAATCCGGGCGCTAGCCAGTCGACCCATAGTGGTCGGTCTTCATCGAAATAGGCTGCCCCCACGAGCCATTCGAAGCGGTCGCTGGGCGGCGATGTCAGGCGCAGCTCTTCGCTCGTGGATTTGGTATCGAACTCGAAATCAAGCACGGAGGTGCTCGGAATACCGCCGGCTGCGGTGAAGCCATAGAGGCCGGCGATGAACTGCGTCGTGTCCTGCTGCCAGCGATAGTTGCGATCGAAGTACCCCGTCACCGAGGTCAGGCGGGCGAAGGGAAGGTCGTAGTCGACCGTTACAGACGCCTGATAGAAGTACTCGTCACGCGGCTCGACGGAATAGTTGTGCGTGATGTAGTTCAGGTCCAGGTTGCGCTCGATGAAGCTTTCGAAATCGGCGTGACGCTTCTGGATCAAGAACATCGGTTCGATGCTCAGCTTGTCGTCGGGCGTGTATCTGAGAGTGAAGCGCGCTCCCCGCGTGTTCACCGAGTTCACGTCCTGTATGGTGTTGACACCCTTTTGCGAGAATCCCGGAGGAAAGCCGGGGACGGGACCCTTCGTCGCACCGGGCGCGAGGCTGGTGGGACTCCAATCGATCCAGCCGCCTTCGTGATCGTCATAAGCCACCGCCCGCAACGCTAGCTTGTCCTCGATCAGGGGGATGTTGAACATTCCTCGCGCGCCCCACGAGGCGGAGCCGTCGTTTGTGTCCGCGCCGGTCGCCTCGGCGCTGGCCTCGAAGCGCTTCGCGTCAGGTCGCCGAGTGATCAAGCGGAGGGTTCCGCCCATTGAGGCCTGACCGAAGAGAGTACCCTGTGGCCCCTTGAGCAACTCCACGCGTTCGATATCGTAGAGCACCAGGTTCACCGGTTCCGAGGCGATATCGTTGATGTAGAAGCCGGTGGTCGCGCCGCCGGCACCGGCCGAAGCGTCCGTGAGCCGGGTGTTACTGACCCCTCGCACGGTGAGATCGAGCCCAATCCGATCGGCAAAGCCCGCACGATTGAAACTCAGACCCGGGAGAAAGCTCGAGTAGTCCTCGGCAGTGCTCAGGCCAATCGCCTGCAGCTGATCGCCCGTCAAAACCGAGACAGCCTGTGGGACGTCGCGCACGCGTTCCTCGCGCCGCGTTGCGGTGACCACAACTTCCTGCAGGACTTCGTTAGCACGTTCGGTCGAATTACCGGCGGCAGCCGGAGCAGCGGGAGGGACCAGGGATGCTCCAAGGAGCGCCGCACCGATGAAACAGATGTGATCGCGCATAGGCCTCCCCTCTTTTCTAATCGGCACATGCTGGACGCTGCGACTACGAGCGAATAGGCGCATGTGCATATTTAAGATATAACGTTACTATTCATCGGTGAGGGCGTCAATAGTGGTTCTGCCTCGCACCGGCGTGCGCGAAATTCGCTGCGAAACTGGCGAGGCGTCCCGCGGCCGCTATTCTCCGGGTCTAGCCGCGAATGGCCGAGCAACGGGTGCAGGCGGGCTCGTCAATACGACGGATATGCTGTCGGCCCGGCACTGCCGACGATCAAATCGCCGAGGAGGGTGGGCCGCAGCGGAAGGCCGCAGCCCTGCGTCGGCTCAGTCGCCGACTTTGATGCCTGCCGCCTCGCTCGACATCACGTAGTTCAGCACGCGCTGCCGGAAGTGGACCGTGTGTTCCCGCGCGACTTCCTCTGCCTTGTCCGCTTCCCCGGACATGATGTACTCGATCATCTTGCGATGCTCCTCGCCAATGTTCTCGAGGCCAAGCGTCTCGCCTTCCTTAGCGCGCGAGGACTGCTCGTATACCAGCGCGAGGTGAGACACCCGCGTGCCGATGTTCAGAAGTCTCATGTAATGCTCCTCAACCAGAGCGTTTCCGCAATTGCGCGCGATCACCGCATGAAAGTGAAAATTGGCTTCATGCATGGCGCTAATGTTTCCGGTGTTGACATTGCGGTCGAAATCGACCGCGGCCGCGCGCAGCGATTGTAAGGCCTGGGGATTGAATCGCAGCGCCGCGAGCCGCGTGACCATCCGCTGGGCGACGTCCAGTGCCTCGAAGAACTGGCGGATGTCGGACAGCGTGATCTCCGAGACCCACGCGCCCCGGTTCTGATGCAGCTCGACCAGCCCTTCCGAGGCGAGTTTGATCAGCGCCTCCCTGATCGGAGTGCGCGACACTTTCAGCTCGCTGACGAAGTCGACCTCGGCGAGGTTCATACCGGGCGGATACTTCAGACTCAGAATCCTCTGCTTGATGTAGTCGTACACCAGAGCCAGGCTCGAGCTCGTCGCGCTCGAGATCGAGGCAACCTGTTGTTTCGCGCGGCGCGCTCTCAGCGGCATAAGATGGTCCCGGCCCGAAAGCGCAGGGACATCGCCTGGGGGTAACGAGCTATCATATGCATATTGAAATTATACAGCCAGAGGCGCCCCACGAGGGATCTATCTCGAAATCGGGCGTGTGCACCGACCTGGAAGGTACCCGACGACGAGGCGTCGTCGGGTACCAAGTCTGCCACGCAGCCCTGAGTGCGGAATCTGCTTTACGACAGGCAGTCATCGATAGCGGTCTTCTCAGTCAGCGCGAGGAGCCGCGCGTCTCGGCCATGCAGGGTCGATGAGCAAGAGACTATTGGCCTAGGTCTTTCATAGGTGTGCTCAGTTATGCTCACGAATAATTGGCTGATCAGCTGCTGCCTACTATTGAGCAGTGTATCCGCCGGCGGTCCGCGCCCCGATGCGGCACAGAGTACCGTTGCGGTCGGCGCCGAAGCCGCCCGATCATCCAGTGCGGAGCGCTTGCTACCGCAGCTGCGGCTGAGCGAAAAGATCGAGCTGCTCTCCGGCGGCTCAAACTACAGTACGACGGCGGTACCGCGGCTGAACATTCCATCCTTCCGCATGTCGGATGGGCCGTTGGGCGCACACGTTCCGGGGCCGTCCACCGCGTTTGCGGCCGGCATCGGTCTCGCCGCCAGCTGGGATCCGCAACTTGCCTTCCTGGTCGGCACGCAAATGGGGCGCGACGCCCGCGCGCGTGGCGCCCATTTTTTGCTGGCGCCCGGCGTAAATATCTATCGCGCTGCGATCAATGGCCGCAACTTCGAGTACTACGGCGAGGATCCGTTCCTCGGCGCGCAGATCGCGGTGGGGTTCATCAACGGCGTGCAGACTCAGGGCGTCAGCGCAACAGTCAAGCATTTCGCGGGCAACAATTCTGAGTTTGCCCGTTTTACTGCCGACGCGGTGATCGATGAGCGAACCCTGCGTGAGATTTACCTGCCGATCTTCGAGGCGGCAGTCAAGCAGGCGCACGTCGGGGCGGTCATGACCGCCTACAACAAGGTCAACGGCAGCTACATGAGTGCCAATGCCTTCCTCAATCGGCAAGTGCTCAAGCAGCAGTGGGGGTTCGATGGCGTGCTGATGTCCGACTGGGGAGCGACCCACGATGGGATCGCTGCTGCCAACGCCGGCCTCGATCTGGAGATGCCGGTCGGCGCGCACCTAAATGAGGCTACGCTCCGGCCTGCATTAGGCGATGGCCGGGTCACGATGGTGACCGTCGATGACAAGATCCGCCGGCTGTTGGCGCTGGCTGACCGATTTGGCTGGCTTGAGCGACCGCAGCGCGATCCGATGATTTCTCTGTACAACCGCGACGGCAACAGCATGGCGTTGCGCAATGCCACCGAGGCCGTTGTACTGCTGAAGAACGCTGACGGGCTGCTACCGCTGGACAAGAACAAGATTGGAACGCTAGCAGTCATCGGCCCGAACGCGACTCCGGCGCGCCTCACCGGCGGCGGCAGCGGTTCAGTGCCGGCGTTCGCGAGCATCAGCCTGTTGAAGGGGCTCAGTGACAAGCTCGCGAGCAGCGGCAATGTCACCTATGCGCGCGGCCTGATATCGCTCAAATCGATGGCACAACGCACACCGTTCACGCTCGATGCAGCTGGGTCGTCAAACGGGGTCACAGCGGAGGTATTCGCCGACGCGAGTTTCGGCGGCGCGCCGCTTGCGACCCGGATCGAGCAGCAGATGATTCGCGGCAGTTGGTCCGATAGCGATGACCCCGAAGAGGATATGACCTTTGATTTGCTACCACCGGCCGCACTGATGAAGTTCTATGACACGACACCGACGCACCACGATCCCGTCGAGCGCTGGACGGGTTGGTTCAGAGCCGCCGCGGCAGGAAAGTACACGGTGTTTGTCGAAGACAACGCCGGTTACCGCCTGAGAGTCGACGATCGTCCCGTGATCGATTCAGCGCGCATACCGCGCGCCGAATTGCAGCAGGCCACACTGTCTTGGAGCGCGGGGCCGCACAAGGTCGTCATCGAGCAGACCAGCGTCACGCCCTTTTCTGATGCGGCATGGCGCATTGGCGTCGTGCGCGATGGCAGTCTGGTCGATCCCTTTGCCAAGCAACTCGCATCCGCTGCCGACGTCGTCATTCTAGCGGTGGGCTTCGATCGCGAGACGGAAACCGAGGGGGCCGACCGCGAGTTCGCACTGCCGCCCGGTCAGTTGGAACTGATCCGCGAGATCGCCGCGCTCAATCCGCGCACCGTTGTTGTGCTCAACTCCGGCGGGGCGGTCGAGACGGCGTCCTGGCTGAATCAGGTCCCGGCGCTACTTGCCGCCTGGTATCCGGGCCAGCAGGGTGGCGCGGCGATCGCCGATCTGATCATGGGCGACGTCAACCCCTGTGGCCGGCTGCCGATATCTTGGGAGCGTGATCTGCCGGCGGGTCCTAGTTTTACCAACTACTACTACAACCAGACGGCGCCGGACGCCATCGCCTACCGCGAGGGCGTGTTCGTTGGCTACCGCGGTTATCAGCACGGCGGGAGCAACCCGTTATTCCCGTTCGGCTTTGGTCTGTCGTATACGACCTTCCGCTATGACCACCTGCGCGTGGACAGGGCACCGCCCGCTGACACAAAGAAACCACTGCGTGAGGTGCCGCTTTATCAGGTCTCGTTCGAAGTGACGAACACCGGGTCGCGCGCTGGCGCGGACGTGGCACAGGTGTATGTCGGCGAGCACCGGCCGACCGTGCCGCGGCCGCCCCGGGAGTTACGGGGATTTTTGCGCGTCGAGCTCGCACCGGCTGAAACGAAGCAGGTGTCGGTTCCGCTGACGGTCCGATCCTTCAGCTACTTTGACGTCGGTAAGGGTAAATGGCATGCGAACCCCGGACGCTACACCGTGGACCTCGCCGAGTCATCGGCAGACATCCGTGCCAGCGTCGAGGTAACGCTGCCGCGCTCGCTGGACGTAAGCGTTTCGGAATGAGGCCCGCCGCGCGATGGACTCGGCTTAACTCGCTTGTGAAGTCCCAGAACTAAGGTGACATTCTGGCAGTTCTGGTGCATTGACGGTCAAGGGCATCGGCGTCACACGCCAAAGCTCGGTTCCAAAGTTGTTTCAGCGACCAATTGCTGCGTTGACCACCGCGTCCGAACGAGAACTGCCGTTTGCGAATTCTATTTGCGAACTCGATACCTGCAAACGTGATGGCCGCGGTTCTGAATGACTTCAAACCCAACATCGAAGAGCAGCGGCGTTTGATCGCGCGATGATCCTGCTCGACGATGTTGTTGAGGTAGCGGCAACTGCGCACGACGACGGATTGCCACCTCGAGTCTTCCTGGCCCAACAGCCGCAGTGCCCGGTGGCTCGCGGCGTTGCCGTCGAGGTTCACTTTGCGCGGCCATCTCGGCCGATGCGTGGCCACAGCCCTCCTGAAGAAGGCCTGCGCAGCGTCCATACCTCGATCCGCACGCAAAAGAAAGTCCACGGACTTGCCGTGTTTGTCGACCGCCCGATACAGATAGTGTCGTCCGCCCCGAACGGAAACGGCGGTCTCGTCTACGCGCCAGGATGAGTTCACGCGCCGCGCGTATCGAGTCCAGCGTTTTTCGAATTCCGGTACGTAGCGCAAGACCCAACGCATGATCGTCGTGTGGGACACGACGACGCCGCGCTCGGCCATCATGGCGACCAAGTCTCGATAGCTCAGCCGGTAGGTGATGTACCAGCGAACGCAGAGCTCAATGGTTTCGGTCTGGAATCTGCGGCACCGATAAATCGGGTCCCGCTCGATTGCTTGGGTCATTCATGCGTCTCCCAACCGACATGAATCCCTGCTGTCCGCCCTTAACGCACCAGAACCGGTGGAAAGGGAGGGACTCGAACCCTCGACCCCGGCATTATGAGTGCCGAGACCGAAGGATCGGCTCTCGCCGCTTAGTGGTAGGTACTTGATTGTAGCCACATCTTTTTACTA
>DATLXS010000014.1:0-33596 GCA_035575675.1 Gemmatimonadales bacterium | reverse complement strand
GGCGTTGATGTCGATTTTCTTTCCCGCCTCGAGCAGCAGCACCTTCATTCCCTGCGACGTGAGGACGTGGGCGGCCATGCCGCCCGCCGCGCCGGAGCCTACGACGACCGCATCGTAGGTGATGGACAGATCGGCCTGCGGCTGCTCCGACGAATTGAAGCGAATCAGAGTCATGCGGCGCCTTCCTTTAACACGCAGCGGAGACGGGGGTATGGAAACGAAATCATCGGGTTCTAACATGCTGCTCGTAGGAAACGAACGCCACGCGGCGACTATCCGGTGACCAACTTGGAACGTTGATCGTTCCCTGCCCGCCGAAGAATGCCGGCGTGAGATCGCGGACCGAGCGGTCGCGCAGATCCATGAGCCGCAGCTTCACCTGCCTGCCGAACGGATGGTCCTGCCCCTGGTCCTCGAGAAACGACAGGTACACGATCCAGCGCCCGTCCGGCGAGGGATGCGGAAACCAGTTGGCGTAGGCGTCGTGCGTCAGCTGCTCGGGCTGCGTTCCATCCGGCCGCATCCGCCAGATCTCCATTTTGCCGCTGCAGAACGAGTTGTAATAGATGAAGGCGCCGTCGGGCGAATAGTCCGGCCCGTCGTCGAGGCCCGTACACGTCGTGATGCGGCGCTCGTCGCCGCCGGTCACCGCAATGGTGTAGATGTCGAACTCGCCGTCGCGGCGGCCCACGAAGGCGAGCGTCTTGCCGTCGGGCGACCAGCCGTGCCAGAAACTCGGCGCTTTCGTCGTGATCTGCTTGGGCGTCCCGCCGCCGATGGGCAGCGTATAGACGCTCGATGTGAGCCAGTCTTCGGTCGGCTCGTGACTGATGACGAGTGAACGGCCGTCCGGTGAGATCCCGTGATCGTTGTTGATCCGCGGCGTGGCCAAGTCGACACGGAGCTCGGCAAGCTGACTCCCGCCGACGGGGAGGCGATACAACCGCCCCTCCCGGTTGATCAAAAAGTAGCGGCCGTCGCGGGACCAGTTGGGAGCCTCGAAGCGGCGGTCGGCGCTGTAGACGGTTTGAATTTGTCCGGTGGTGATATCGACGGTCTTCAAAAAGCTGCGGGTGGTGGTGTCCTGCATCAGGGTGGCCAGGAAGAGTACAGGAATCATCATGGGCTTACGGTACCTTCTCGAGCAACGCCACCAGCTCGGTCCGATGTGTGCGCTCGGGCAGATGATCCGACACCATCTTGTAGACGGGCCAGCCGCGCGCCGCGGCCCGATCGGCAAACATCTGGAAGGGATCGGGTGTGATCTGCGGCTCGTACGTGAGGATGTAGGCCGCGGCGACCTTGGTGCGGGCGGGATTCACGAGCCGCAGCGTGTCGGTGAACGTGCGCATCGACTGGGGCACGTCGCGCGGGATCACCGTCGTGTCCTGCACCCACACGGGCACGAGGTAGTCCCCGCGCGTGACGCTCGCGACGAACTTCGCGCGCCCCGTGTCCGGAATCGACATCAGCGATTCGCCCGAATCGGGAAGCAGCGCGTCGAGATAGACCACGCGCTTGATCCGGTCCGGGATCCGGTCCACGACCCCGGTGATGACCATGCCGCCGTAGCTGTGTCCCACGAGCACCACGTCGTGCAGGTTGTCCCAGAGAATTTTGTTGACGACGTCATCGATATGGGTGTCGAGCCCGATGTTGGGGGATGCCAGATGGTGGCGCTCGCCCAGACCCGTCAGCGTCACGCGGACGACCTTATGGCCGCGTTCCGTGAGCATGGAATCGATCGCCTGCCAATCCCACCCGCCGCCCCAGGCGCCGTGCACGATGACGTATGTGTAATGCTTGGAAGCCACGCGGCGCTGCTGTGCAGGGAGCGGCGAAATCACCACCGTCACCGCGAGCAGCGCCGCAAAGTGCCGCATTAGAACTCGAGGGCCTTGAGGTACTCGCAATTCGCGCGCGCGTCGGCGAGGTCGCCGGCCGCGTCGTGTGCGGTCTCCTGTTCGACGTACGCCGGCTTCTGCTCCAGCGCCGGCACCGCCGCCAGAAACTTCTTGAAATCGAAGATGCCAGTCCCCAGGCGCGTGTCCTTCGAGCGGTCCGGCACGGCGTCCTTCAGATGGAAACTCCAGAAGCGGTTGGGATACTTCTGCAGGTACTGCATCGGATCGCCGCCGCCGATGAGCATGTTGCCGACGTCGAGCTGGACGTGCGTGACGGCGGGATCGAGGCGGTCGATGAAAATGTCGAAGGGCACCTTGCCGTCGATCGGCTTCTGGTGGTAGGCCTCATTGTGGAAGGCGAGCCAGATCCCGGCCTTCCGCGCCACCGCGCCGGCGGCGTTGAAGCGATCGGCCCACTCGCGCCAGTCGTCCAGCGTCTGCTTGGTCCAGTCTTCGAAATCGGGTACGACGAGAAACTCGTGGCCCAGCACCTTCGCCGTCTCGAGACTGCGCTCCCAGCCGACGAAAATGGTGTCGGCGGACATATGCGCGGACGGCGCCCGCAGCCCCTCGCTCTTCAGGGTGGCGGCGACTTGCGCCGGCGTGCGGCCGAAGAGATTGAACGACCAGAGCAGCTCCACATCGGTGTAGCCCATCGCGCGCACCGCGGCGAGCGTCTGTTCGGGATTGTCCGCCATGGCGTGGCGGACCGCGTACGTCTCGAGCCCGATGCGCTGCAACTTCTTGGCGGGTGAACCCAGGGGAACCCGGGCGACCATCCCGCTCGCCGCAGCGGCTCCCATCGTCTGAAGAAAGTCGCGTCGTTTCATGGCGCTAATCTACGGTTTCAAGAACGGACTCGGCTAGGCGAGCTTCCGTTTCAAAATGTCCGAGAGCCGGAGACTCAGCGCGACGAGTGTCAGCGTCGGATTAACCCCGCCGCCCGTGGGAAACACCGACGCGCCCGCAATCGAGAGGTTGGCGAGTCCGTGCACCTGGCAGCTCGGGTCCACCACGCCCCAGCGCGGGCTCTCGTGCATCCGCGTCGTTCCCATGTGATGCCAGCCGCCGCTCAGCGTACTCGGCCACCCGGGGTCGGTACTGGTGATCCAATCGAGGAGCTGCACGCGACCCAATCCGCTGCGCCCGAATTCGCGCCCCAGCACGTCGTAGAACGCGCGGAACGTGTGCTTCTCCAGATCGGTCAGGCGCCAATCGAGCTTCACCCGCGGCATGCCCAAGGCGTCGCGCTGGGTGCTCAGGGTGACGCGCGAGTGCGGGTTCGGCGACTGTTCGTGCCGCGAAATCACATGGTAGGAGCGCCCCGCCGCTGGTGTGGGAGCCGCAGCGGCCGGCGGCGAATCCCGCATCGTGCCGACAACGTCGGGAGGCATCGCCTGGAATGTGCTCTTCGCCACTTCGTCAGGAGCCCCCGGCTCGAGCGAGACGGTGCCATTCAGCATGCGCCGCTCGCGCTGGACCGCCGCGTGGAGCGCCAGCTCGCCCCGCGCCTTCGTCACGCCGTAGGTCCACTCGTACATCTTCATGCCAGCCCTGGGGACGGCCGCGAGGACGAGATGCCCGCCCGGCATCTCGATGTGCTCCATGAAGAACCGCCCGACGAGATCGTAGGCGTTGCCGAGACCCGAGACCAGCAACAGGCGCGCGTTCTGGATACTGCAACACGCCAGCACATAGTGCCGCGCCCGCACCCGGAATTCCTTGCCGTCCAAGCCCCGGATGCGCAGCCCCAGGACCCTGGTCGCGGCCTCGTTCGGCTCGATTTCGCAGACATTCGCGTGCGTGTAGAGCTCGACGTTGCGCGCGCCGAAAATGGCGTTGCGATATGTCGTGCCGAAACGTGTGGGCGGGCTGAACTGCCACATCTTCGTCCACACGACGCGTGGGTCGAGGGTGAGGGGCACCAGCGCGGGATCGCGCCGCTGCCAGGCGGCGGCAGAGTACTCGTACGGCCCGAGCTCGAGGAGCGGCTGCGCGCGGACATAGAAGGAATCGAGGTCCTCGCGCCGAATCGGCCAGCCGCTGTGCGGCACCCAATCCCGTTTTTCGAAGTCGATGGCGTCGAACGTCGCGCACCAGCCGGCCCAATGGCCCGTCGTGCCGCCGAAGTAATGCAGGCGCGCGGCCTCGAGCGGAAAGTACGGCAGCCCCACGATCTCCCCGCGATACAAGTCCTGCATCGCCGGCTCGTACTGGAGACCGCCGCCCTCTAGCAGGAGAACCTTCCGGTGTGAGCCGATCCACTCCCGCGCGATGGTGATGCCGGCGGCCCCGGCACCCACAATGCACAGATCGCCCTCGAGAAGACTGCCGTTGGGGAGCGTTCGCGCGTCGATGTGCACCGGAGGGCCGCGTCAGGCAAGCAGCGAGAACAAGGCGCACTGCCGCGCCTCGGTCGCCGCGAGAACCCAGCCGTTCACGAGAACCGTGCGGCCCGTCTCGAAATCGCGTCGCACCGTTGCGGCGATGGACGGGTGTGGCGCCAGAATCGCTGCACGCAAGAAGAGGCGGTCGTTCTCGGCGGGAACGAGCCGGCGATACTGCACGCCGATTGCGCGTATCCGCTCAGGTCCCAGCACGGCGAGGAGATCGGGATGCGCCGCGGCGTCCTCACGCGCGGGAACGGTGAGGACGGCGACACCGAGGGCGCTGATGCGGAGAAAATCCCGCCGGTTCATTGCGGCCGTAATCTACGGTTCGCAGAAGACGCCGGCGAGCAATATCATATCGGCATGATCAACGTCCTCACGCTCGTCGCGCTGGTTGCCGTCCAGGATACTTCCCTCGCCGTGATCCCGCGGCCCGCGCATCTGACTCGCGGGACCGGCACGTTCCTCCTCACACCGGGCACCATCGTGGCGACCGATCGCGCCACGCGGCAGATCGGCTACCAGCTGGCCGACTGGCTCGGGCCTGCGACCGGCTATCGGCTGTCGGTCGGCGGCGCCGCCGCCGGTGCCGCGCGCGTGATTTCCCTGCGCCTCGATCCCACCCTGGCGCGCCTCGGCGAGGAGGGATATCGGCTCGCGGTGACGGGATCGCGCATCACGATTCGCGCCTACCGGGCCGCGGGCGTGTTCTACGGGGTCGAGACGCTGCGCCAGCTCCTGCCGCCCGACATCTTCCGCCAGGCGGCGGTGAGCGGTGTGATATGGACGGTGCCCGCGGTCGACATCGAAGACCTGCCGCGCTTCTCGTGGCGCGGCGCCCATCTCGACGTGTCGCGCTCGTTCATGCCGAAAGAGTTCGTCAAGAAGTACATCGACCTGCTCGCGCTCCATAAGATGAATCGCTTCCACTGGCATCTCACCGACGATCAGGGCTGGCGCATCGAGATCAAGAAGTATCCGCTCCTCACCTCGATCGGGGGGTGGCGCCGCCAATCGCTCGTCGGCCAGCAGCATGGATACGCCGATACGACGCAATGGGTCTACGACAAGATTCCGCACGGCGGCTTCTACACGCAGGACGACGTCCGCGAGATCGTGGCGTACGCGCAGGCGCGCTTCATCACCGTCGTCCCCGAAATCGAGATGCCGGGCCACGCGCAGGCCGCCATCGCGGCCTACCCCTGGCTCGGCAACACCGGCCAGCAGCTCGAAGTCCTGACGCACTGGGGCGTCGACCAAAACATCCTCAACCCGTCAGACTCGGCGATTCACTTCATGCAGGACGTGCTCACCGAGGTGCTGGCGTTGTTCCCGAGTCACTGGATCCATACCGGAGGCGACGAGGCCCCGAAACCGCAGTGGGTCGCGAGCCCCGTCGCGCAGGCGCGCATCAGGGAGCTCGGACTCCACAGCGAAAACGAGCTGCAGAGCTGGCTGACCGCGCAGATGAGCCGGTTTCTCGAGGCGCGCGGCCGGGCGCTGATCGGGTGGGACGAGATTCTCGAAGGCGGGACGGAAGGGCTGGCGCCCAACGCCGTCGTGATGTCGTGGCGGGGCATGGACGGCGGCATCGCGGCCGCGCAGGCGGGCCACGACGTCGTCATGACGCCGACGTCAAACACCTACTTCGATTATTACCAATCGCAGAACACCGCGACCGAGCCGCTGGCCATCGGGGGTTTCCTGCCGCTCGAGACGGTCTATGCCTTCGAGCCCGTTCCCGCCTCGTTCGACTCCACGCAGGCGTCGCACATTCTCGGGACGCAGGGGCAGATCTGGACGGAGTACCAGCGGACGCCCAAGAACGTCGAATACATGGTGTTTCCGAGGCTCGTCGCGCTCGCCGAGGTGGCGTGGACGCCGCGGGATCAGCGGGACTTTGCGGATTTCAGCGCGCGATTAGCGAAACACTTGCTGAGGCTTGGTGTGCTCGACGTGAACTACCGCAAGCCGGGCCCTTAGGTGCCCCGCTTGTACACGCGCACGTAGTCGACCTGCATCGTCGCGGGGAAAATGGCGTCTGACGTCGGATTGCCATCGAAGTTACCGCCGACCGCCAGATTCAGGATTACGAAGAACTGCTGATCGAACACCCAGTTGCCGTGCTGCTCCACGACGCCGCGCGCGACGAGATAGTGCAAAGTGTCATCGACGAAGAAGCGAATACTCGCCGAGTCCCATTCGACGGCGTACCGATGGAAGTCCGTGACGCCTCCCGACGCGAACCGGCGGATGTGTACGAATGGCGTGTTGCCCGAGTAGCCCGGCCCGTGTACGGCTGAGCTCATGGACGTCGGATCGCTGCCGTGATTCTCGAGGATGTCCATCTCGCCGCACGTCGGCCAGCCGACCGTGCCGATGTTCTTGCCGAGCATCCAGAACGCGGGCCAGAGCCCCTGCCCCGCCGCGAGCTTGATGCGTGCTTCGATGCGACCTTGATCGGCGAACATCTTGGCGTTGGTGGTAATCTTGGCGGATGTGTAGCCGCACCGCCCGTAGTAACACGGGATGGTGTCTGTCGCGGCGCGCGCGACGATCTCGAGCTGGCCCGAGCCGTTCAGTCTGATGTTCGAAGTGTCCGAGCGGTAATACTCCCGTTCGTTGTTGCCCCACCCGCAGACTCCCGGGCAACCATCTCCCAGGTCGAAATGCCATTTCGTGGTGTCGACTGCGGAGCCAGCCGATCCGGTGAATTCATCATTCCAGACCTGAACCCAGGGTGGGGGCGGCGGCGGCGGCGGCGGAGGAGGCGGTGGAGAAACGATCGCTGCGCCCGACGCGCACGCGAGTGCCGCGCCGACCAGCACCGCGCCGATCGAACTCAGCCGACTAGAGGTGCGCGGCACGGCGCCACTGCTCGGCAATGACGGCATGGCCGGCGAGCGTGGGATGCACGCCGTCCGCAGCCCAATACTCGGGTGGCGTTGCGCGGGCCTGCTGATTGAAGACCGTTTGCAGCGGGACAAAGGTCGCGTGCGCGCGTGCCGCCACGCGCGCCGCGGCGGCGCGACGCTGATCGAACTCGGGGAACCAGCGCGCATCCACCGCCCCGGTTCGGAGCACGAACGGCTCGAGCACGATCACGTGCACGCGCGGCAGCGCCTCATGCGTCGCGTCGAGCAGCGCATTGTACTGCTGCTCGTAATCCTGCACCGTCCCGTTGTACCGGTGATCCAGCGTGTGCCAGAAATCGTTCACGCCGATCAGGATGCTGAGCACGTCGGGTTTCAGGTCGATCGTGTCGGTGGTCCAGCGCTGCTGCAAATCGGGCACCTTGTTGCCGCTAATGCCGCGATTGTAGAACCGCAACGCCCCGCCCGGGCGCGCGGCCAGCACGGCGGACGCGACGAGCAGTGGATAGCCGCTGCCCAGCGCCCCGGCCGAGTTGGCATCGGCCGAGGCGCGGTTGCGGCCGGCGTCGGTGATCGAGTCTCCCTGAAACAGGACGACCGTTCCGTTCGCCGCTGCCTGGCTCGTGACGGCGCCCAGTGGCAGTTGCGATGCTGCCGCCGCAGTCGCCGCGGCGGCGACAAAGTCTCTCCGCGACATCTCTCGAGATATGTTGGACATTCTTGAGAATCTGCTGCTAGAACGTCCAGCCCACCAGAATCAGGAACGAGCGGGTCTTGTAGCTATCCGAGCTCGTCACCGTGCTGAGCTTCAGGTCGGTCAGTCCGTAGACGTAGCGGCCCTCGACCGTGAGCGCGCTCGTGGCGCCGAGGCGGGCGCCCCCCCCGATCACCGCCGCATAGCTGGTGGAGGGACGATCGGTCGCGGGGCACGTGCTGCCACCCGTCCGGCATCGCAGCTCGAAGGAGGCCTGCGGGCCGGCGTACGCGAAAGGCGCGATACCCGGTGTCGGGAAGAGGGCGCGCACGAAGACCGGCACGTCGACATAGTCGAGCTTGCGCTCGTCGGGCGCCGAGCCTGTGACGCCGCGCTGCGCATAGAGCGCTTCGACGCCGAACCCCAGCATGTTGCGGCCCGTGCCCAGGGCAAGACCGGCGGCGAATCCCGTCCGCTCCGACAGATTCCCCGGCAGCACGCCACGGTTCGACACGTTGCCGTAGGACAAGCCACCCTTCAATGCCACGCTGCCTTGTGCCGGTGCCACCGTCGTGATTCCGGCCGCGGCTGCGATGAGACAGCTCAGTATGCGTGTCATGGTTAAGGCCTCCCTTCCGTTCCCGGAGCTACACCCGGTCGGGAGACATTGTTGCCGGCTTGGGGCGTTCAGGATGAAACGGCCTCGAACGGCCATGTTTTTCCCTTCCAGGACCACGCGCCAAAGCACAGCAGCCCGAGGAGCAGCGCACCCAGGCCGAAGGCCATCACCAGGGGCGGCGTGGTGGCGAAAATGAAAACCCATCCGAGGAGTGCAATCAGGCTGGGCAGGGGATACAGCCACATGCGGTACGGCCGCGGCATGTCCGGCGCGCGACGTCGGAGCAACGTGACGGCGCCGATCTGTCCGATGAATTGCACGAGTATCCGCATCGTGACCAGCGCCTGGATCACCGTGTCGAGGGACACCATCCCGGCGAGAATCGACAGTACCCCAAGCACGATGAGCGAGACGTAGGGGAATCCGTGCTTCGGATGCAGCCGGGCGAATATCCCGAAGAAGTATCCGTCTTTGGCCGCGGCGTACGGCACGCGGGAATACCCCAGCAGCAGCGCGAACACCGACCCGAACGCGGTCCACAGGATCATCGCCGTCACGAGAGTCGCGACGCGCGAGCCGAAGATCCGCTCCATGAAGATGGAGACCACGAAACTCGCTTGTGGGTGCGAACCCGCCGGCACGAATTCGCGCCACGGCACGACGCCGATGATCGAGAAGTTGATCGCGACGTAGATCAGCGCCACCGCCACCGTACTCAAGAGGATCGAGCGGGGAATGACGCGCCCCGGGTTCTGGACCTCGTCCCCGATGTAGCAGACGTCGTAGTACCCGAGGTAATCGTAGACGCCGATGAGGGAGGCGGCGCCGAGCCCACGCAAGAGACCGCGCGAGAGGGTGAAGGCGCCGGGCGGAAAATCGAACGCCAGCCGCGGATCGAAGTGCAGCGCGCCCGTCACCACCACGACGATGACCGTCACGATCGTGCCGATCCAGAGTGTCAGGGTGATCGTGGCGATCGATTTGATGCGGCGATACAGCAGCACGACGTTCACGAGTCCCACGACGGCGATCACGAGCATCGTCTGCGGTGCCGTGATCCCCTTCCAGATGTAGCCCAGGTAGTTGGAGAAGCCGATGTACCCCGAGGCGATTTCGAGTGGGCCGCTCAAAATGAACTGCCAGACGAAGAGAAATCCCATCAGCCGGCCCACGGTCGCGGCGCCGTATCCCTGCCGCAGGTAGCCGAAGGACCCTCCCGACCCCGGCATGGCCGCGCCCAGCTCGCTCCACACCATACCGTCGCACAGCACGATGACCAGTGCCACAGCCCAGCCGAGCATCGCCTGCGGGCCGCCGAGCGCGGTCATGAGCAGCGGGATCGTGATGAAGGGCCCGATCCCGATCATGTTCGTCATGTTGAGCGCGCTGGCGTGCAGCAAGCCAAAGCGCCGCTCCATGGGGTTACCGTCCTGAGAAGAGACCGACACTCAATGCCACCACGAGGGACCAGTCGAAGTCCTGAAAAGGCTGGGTCGATGCGATGGCGACGAGACCCGCTCCCACCCGCGGAACCGGGAGCGGGACGAAGGTCGTGCTGATGATGATGGGATAGGGACGATACTGGTTGTCCTCGAGCCATAGCAGGCCGGCGCCGAGACCGATGCCGATCGCCTTGGCATCCACGATGGAATGCTCGGCCTCGGTGAGGACCGTCGGCTTCTTGCTGTCGTCGGTCCAGGACAGCGTGCACGACGCCCGCGTCGCGTAGAACGGCGGGCTATCGCCGTGCAATTCGAAGACAGGCTCGGACGGGAACTTGCCCACCAAAAGTCCCGCGTCGACGGAGAGTCGCTGCGCGCCGGCGAGCGCCGCACAGGTCGCTGCCAGGACGGTGACGGAGAGGGTCGTCCGAAGCATGCCCTAATCTAGGTCTTCGGCGCGATGCCGCTCGAGCCGCAGCTCCAGGTGGCGGCGTACATCGGGCCACTCCGCCGCGAGAATGCTGTACATGACGACATCGCGCGCGCTGCCGTCGCGGCGGATGCCGAAATGGCGAATCACGCCGTCCTTCTTGGCGCCGAGCGCTTCGATCGCGCGCTGCGAGCGGAAATTGAAATTGTCGGTCCGGAGACCGACGACCTTGCAGCCGAGCGTGTCGAAGGCGTGGCCGAGCAGGAGCAGCTTGCAGGTGGTGTTGACGTGGGTGCGCTGGCGACTTTTCCCGTACCACGTGTGGCCGATTTCCACGCGGTCGATCGCCGGCGCGATGTCGTGATACCGGGTTGATCCGATGATCGCGCCGGTCGCCAGATCGCGCACCGCCCACGGCAGCATGTGACCGTCGCGCTGACCGTTGAGCGCCTCCGTCACGTACGCGCGCATGCCGTCAGGTGGCGGGACCGCGACGAACCAGAACTCCCAGAGGCGCCCATCACTCGCCGCCGCGGCGAGCGCATCACCGTGCGCCTCGGTCAGCGGCTCGAGCCGAATGCCGTGACCTTCGAGCACGACCGGAACTACTCCGCCTGGCTTCATGGCGCGACGTAATCCTGCGCCGCGACGATCTGCCACCGTCCCCCGCGCTTCACCCACGTGTCGGTGAAGCGATAGCGACGCTGGAATTGTCCGTTCGCACCTCGGCCGTCGACGACGAGCCACCCCGTGACGACCGCCGTCACCGAGCCAAAGCGGTGCACGACCATCGAGTCATTATGCGCCGCCGCGACCGTATCTGATCCGCCGACTACCGAGTTGAGCACCGCGCGGCGGTCCATGATCTGCTCGTTCTCCGTGTAGACGAAGCCGTCGGCCAGGAGCCGCTCGAACGTCACGCGGTCGCGCGTCACGAGTGCGCTCGCCCAATCGTCCTCGAGTCGCCGCAGTGTGCGCTCGTCGGTATCCTGCACGTTGACGGCGAGTAACAAGGCCAGCAGCAGTGCGGTCATGATTCGCTCTCATTCTCCCAGGACTTTGATGATCACCCGTTTCTTCCGCTGCCCGTCCCACTCTCCATAAAACACCCGCTGCCACGGCCCAACGTCCAGTTTCCCCGCCGTGATCGGCACGATCACCTCGTGTCCGATCGTGAGACTGCGCAGATGCGCCGCCGCGTTGTCCTCACCCGTCTCATTGTGGCGATACCGCGGTGGATCCCACGGGGCGATCGTGCCCTCCAACCATTTTAAAATGTCGTCCCACAGTCCCGATTCGTGATCGTTGATGAAAACAGACGCGGAGATGTGCATGGCGCTCACCAGGACCAAACCTTCACGCACCGCGCTGGCCTCCACCTCCTTCACAACCTCGTCGGTAATGTCGATGATCTCCTGTCGCCGCTTCGTGTTGAACCAGAGGTAGTGCGTCCGCGCCTTCATGAATCCCCCGTGTCGAATTGTCACAGGCAGAGCGAATCCATAAATTGGCCTGAAATATGGCTCCCCCGCTTCCCTTCCGACGGCGGATCTTCGTCATCCTCGTCGTCATGACCGTCGTCCCGACGGTGCTCGCCTTCGCCGGTTGGGTGCTGTCGGTCCGGCGCCTGCTGCCTGCCGCCGGTGCGCGCGCCTCCACCGAACGCGTCGCCGCCACTGCCCGTGCGCTGCTCGACGGTGTGGATACGCTGCATCTCACAGGGCGCGAGCGCACGCTGCTGCGCGACCATTTGAACGAAGTCTCCGCCTCCGTGAGCCTCGCGCGCCGTGCCGAGACGTTCCTGCGCTACTACACGGCTGGATTCGCGCTGGTCATCCTGCTGCTCGGCGCCGGTGTGCTGTACGCCGCCGTCAATCTGGCGGGACATCTCTCGCGCCAGCTCTCGCGTCCCATCGATGAGCTGGTCGGCTGGACGCAGCTGATCCGTCGCCACGAGCCGTTGCCCGGCGGCCTGCCGCCGCGGGGCGCTCCGGAATTCGAAGCACTCCGCCAGGCGCTGCGGGAGCTGGCCGCCGCCCTTGCCGCCGCGCGCGAGCGCGAGCTCGAGGCCGAGCGGTTGCGTGCGTTCCGCGAAGTCGCACGCCGCGTGGCACACGAGATCAAGAATCCGCTGACCTCGATGCGGATTGCCGTGGACCAAATGCGTCGGACGGTTGGACCGTTGGACGGTCGGACCGAAACGGCGGTCCAGGTCCTCGAAGCGGAGACCGACCGCCTCGAACGGCTGGCGAAAGAATTCTCAGAGTTCGGGCGGCTGCCCGAAGGGCCGCAGAGCGAGGTCGATCTCGTCGAGCTGCTGGACGAGCTGGGCCGCACCGGCGTCCCCGACGGCGTTCGCGTCAACGTCCATGCGAACGGCGGCCCGCGCGCGCTGCTTGGCCACTACGATCCGCTGCGGCGCGCATTTGCCAATCTCTATCGCAACGCGGCCGAGGCGATGAAGGGGCACGGCGCCATCGACGTGACCGTCACGGGCGATGGGGCCGGCCTGGCGGTCATGATCGCCGACCATGGCCCCGGCATTCCCGCCGAGCTGCGACAGCGGGTCTTCGAGCCCTACTTTACGACCAAGGACGACGGCACCGGTCTAGGCCTGGCGCTGGTGCGCGTCACCCTCGAAGCGCATCGCGGGACGATCGGCGTGAGCGAGACGCCGGGTGGTGGAGCGACCTTTGCCATCGTCTTCCCTCCACCATCCTCCACCAACCTCCGCCGTCCTTCATCAGCCTCCTCGTGAGCCCTCGCGTCCTCCTCGTCGACGACGAAGCCAATATCCGCCGCATGGTGGGCGCGCTGCTGCAGTCGGACGGCTTTGAAACAGTCGAGGCCGAGGGCGGCACCGCGGCGTTGCAGCGGCTGGTGGAAGACGCGCCCGACGTCGTGCTCCTCGATCTGATGATGCCGCCCGGCCCCGACGGTCTCGCGACGCTCGAGCAAATCCGCAAGCGCGCGCCGCACATCCCCGTGGTCATGATGAGCGGCAAGGCGAACCTCGCCGACGCGGTCCGCGCCACCAAGCTCGGCGCCTTCCAGTTCCTCGAGAAACCGCTCACGCCCGAGGGCGTGCTGGTCACGCTGCGCAGCGCGCTCGCGTTGGGCCGCACGCTCGCCGAGAACCAGCGGCTGCACGAGCAGCTCGGCCACGCCGATCCGCTGGTGGGAACCAGTGCGGCCATGGAAGCGCTGCGCGCGTTGATTGCGCGCGTCGCACCGACGGAGTCGCGCGTGCTGATCACCGGGGAGTCGGGCACCGGCAAGGAGCTGGTCGCCTCCGCGATCCATCGCCAGAGCGCGCGTGGCAGCAAGCCGTTCGTCACGGTCAACAGCGCCGCGCTGCCGCGCGATCTCGTCGAGTCGGAGATGTTCGGCCACGAGCGGGGCGCCTTCACGGGCGCGACCGAGCGCCGCCAGGGCCGCTTCGAGCTCGCGGACGGCGGCACCCTGTTCCTCGACGAGGTCGGGGATCTCGGCCCCGAAGCCCAGGCCAAGCTGCTGCGCGTGCTCGAAAGCGGCGTCGTCGAGCGCGTCGGCGGCGAGCGGCCGTTCGCGGTGAACGTGCGCGTCATCGCGGCAACCAACAAGGATCTGCAGCACGGGGTGCGGGAGGGACTGTTCCGCGAAGACCTGTGGTTCCGGCTGAACGTGCTGCCGATTCACATCCCGCCGCTGCGCGAGCGGCCCCAGGACATCGCCCCGCTGGTGCGACACTTCGCCGAGCGCTGCGCCGCCCGCCTGGGCCGCCCCGTCACGTTCGACGCGGGTGCGGTGCCGCTGCTCGCCGCCTACTCCTGGCCGGGGAACGTCCGCGAGCTCGCCAACATCATCGAGCGGATGGCGATCCTCGCAACGTCGGAGTTGTTGACGGCGAGCGACGTCGCGCGTGTGCTGCCCGCGGACGGCGCGGCGCCCACCGTCACGCCCGACGGCGGCGGCGACGCGCCGTGGCGTGACATCGCCCTCAGCGAGACGCTCGACCGCTACGAGCGCGAGCTGATCGCCAAAGCGTTGTCGGTCGCGCGCGGGAATGTGGCCGAGGCCGCGCGCCGCCTGCTGACCGACCGCGCCAATCTCTACCGTCGCATGCGGCGGCTCGGCATCGAGCCGCCGCGCACCAACAGCTCTAACGAAGGCTGACCTATGCTCGCCTTGCTGGTGGCTCTCGCGGTTCAAGACACGACGATCGTCATCCACCCCGACAGCTCGAGCGCGTCGCTCGAAGCGCGCGCCCTGCCGCGGGTCGTCACGGACGAAGTCATCCGATTCTACAACGCGGCCGGCACCACCCGGCTCGTCGGCCGGACGCGGCTGCCGCGCGGCAACGAGTGGCGCGGCAACGTGGCCGTCCGCAACGGCCCCGTGCTCGTCGCGGGTCGCGTGCAGGGCTCGCTCGTGGTGATCAACGGCGACCTGCTCTTCGATTCGGGCGCCGAAGTGACCGGCGACGTCATCGTCGTCGGCGGGACCGTGGACGACAGCGCCAAGGCGCGGATCGGCGGCGAGGTCCGGCAGTACCGCGAGCCGCTGCTGTATCGCCTGCGCCACGAAGGCGACGAAATCGTCTACGCGCCGAATCTGCGGCCCCGGCTCTTCAACCCGGGCGCGCATGTCTCATGGGGTACTGCCGACTCGCGCTCGTCGCTGACGATCGCAACGGGCGGCACGTTCAACCGCATCGAGGGACTGCCGATCGTGTTCGGCCCGCTGTTCGACTGGAAGCTGCAGCAGAACTTCCGGATGCGGGTGGACGCGCTCGGCGTGTTCCGCTCGGCCGGCGACCTCTCCGACAAGCGCAGCGACCTCGGCTACATGTTCCGCGGCGAGCTGCGCTCGGGCGAGGTCCGCCCCGTCGGCCTGGGGCTGCGGGCCTTTGACATCGTCTCGCCCGTCGAGGATTGGGGCCTGCACAACGCCGAGATCGGGTGGGCCGCGTTCATGTTCGGGCGTGACTATCGCGACTACTTCCTCAACAAAGGGTGGGCGGCGCGGGCGTTCGCGCAGCCCGAAAAGCAGATCGCCCTCTCGCTCGAGCTACGCCACGAGTGGCAGACGAGCGTGGCCAATCAGGACCCGTGGACCGTGTTCCGCAATTCCGAGACGTGGCGCCCGAATCCGCCGATCGATGAAGGGCACTTCACGACGATCGCCGCGGGGCTCGTCCTCGACGGCCGCAACGATCCGGAGGAGCCGACGTCCGGCTGGCTGGTGCGGGCGAGCCTGGAAGATTCCCGCAGCACCGACGTCGTGCCGCACACGGGCATCCCGGCGACGGTGCGCGACTCGATCCCGACCGGGTCGTATCGCTTCGACCGGCTGTTTTTCGATGTCCGCCACTACGCCCGCATCAGCCCAACGGGTCGGGTCAACGTCCGGCTCGTGGGCGGCGGATGGGTCGGCGGCGATCCGCTGCCGCTGCAGCGGCGGCTCTCGCTCGGCGGTCCCGATCCAATGCCGGGCCATCCGTTTCGCTCCATCTCGTGCGACAACGACATCGTCGACCCCGCGTTCGCCAACTCGCGCTTCGCGGCATGCGATCGCGTCCTCGCCTTTCAGACGGAGTACCGCGGACACGTGAAGCTCAACTGGAGCTACAACCCGTCGAAGGATGACAAGGCCGATCGCGATGAGGGGTCGTCATCGTTGTTCTGGCTCGAGGGATTCGACGTCGTCGTCTTCGCGGACGCGGGACAGGCCTGGCTCGTTGGCAACGGGCCGAACCACGTGCCGGCCGGGCACATTCCCCGGTTCGACAGCTGGCTCGTGGATGTCGGGTTGGGAGTCGATTGGGGTGGATTCGGCGTGTACATCGCCAAGGCGGTCACGACCGGCGAACGGCTGCGGTTCACGGCCCGGCTCGATCACCGGTTCTAGAGTGCGTCTGCTTTGGTGGGCGGCGCTGGCCCTCGCCCCCTCCCTCGCGCTCACACCCGAGGTGGGGCTGGCGCAGTCGCCGGCGCTTACGGTCACGCTGCAAAGCAACCTGCCGCGCATCCGCAGCACCGGCCTGCTCGCGGACGGGAAGTTTCTCGGACTGCTCCGCTCCGGGTTCCCGCTGCGCCTGCACTACCGCCTCGAGCTGTGGCGCGTGCGCTCGAGCTGGTTCGATCAATTCGTGCGCGAAGTCACCTGGGACGCCGTGGCGCGCAACGATCCGCTCGCCGACGACTTCGTCCTGATCCGTCAGGGCGGCACCGTGCGCCGGTACGCGACGTCCGACGAGCTCGCCGCGGCGCTCGAGATTCCCTACACCGTGACGCTCCGCCCCACCGCGACGAGCGGCCGGTTCTATTTCGTCGCGCGGCTCGAGGTGACGACGCTCAACGACACCGATCTGCAGGAACTGTCACGCTGGCTGTCGGGAGACGTGGGGCCGGTCGTGTCCGGCGAAGGGAATTTCGGCGCGGCGCTGGCGCGCGGTGCGCAGCGCGTCCTGGTGCGGCTCGCGGGATTGCCGCGGCAGCGGCTCGAAGCGCGGAGTCCTACGTTCCGAATTGACGGTCGATAGCCGCGCGAATCTCCATGAGCGACTGACCGCGCGCCGCCATCCCGCTCGCCAGCATCGCTTCCCCCATGCAGATGTCGCAGAAGGCGCCGTGATCGGACTCGAAGCAGGTGAGCAGCGAGCGGTGCCCTGAATGCTTCGAGCAATCGCAGTGGCAGTATACCCCATCCAGCGTCGCGACGGCCCGGCGTGCCGCGGCGTACGCCTCCACGGCGCCGGGATTCTTCGGAATCGCGAACTCGGGAAGGATCTTCTCGGCGGTGACCCCGGGGCGCGGATCCGGATGGATCGATCCGCTGGCCGGACGGGTGAGGAACACGACCCCGGCGAGCGCGACGGCCGCCGCGCCCGCGACCACCCAGGGTGCCTTCGCCATTAGAGGGCCTCGAGCGTCGCCAGCACATCGGCTCCGTAAAAGAGCCGGATGTACTTCGCCTGCGTCCGCGTGAGGCGGCGCACGGCCCACGAGAGGTGCACGAAGTGCGGCTCGTGCGGCGCGCGCAGGGGATGCATGCCCACTTCCTCAGGCAGGAGGTTGCCCTTGCGGGTGTTGCAGCTCGAGCAGGCGGTCAGCACGTTGGTCCACGCGTTCGTGCCGCCGCGCGACAGGGGCACGAGATGGTCGCGCGTCAGACACTCGCGCTGCCGCAGCTCCTGCTGCGAGCGGCCGCAGAACTGGCAGCGGTAGTAGTCGCGGGCAAACAGAAACGTATTGGTGACTTGGCGGCGGAAGCGGCGCGGGACGTGGACGAAGCGAACCAGCCGGATCACTGCCGGGCGTGGCACCGCCAGGCGCTCGCTGTGGACCGGCGTGCCTTCCGCCTCGACGACCTCGGCCTTGCCATCAATGACCAGCCGCAGCGCCCGGCGTACGGGCACCATGGTCAGAGGCTCGAACGATGCATTGAGGGCCAGGCAGCGCATGCGATATGCTAATACCGACCGGCAAGTTGCAGCAAGTGACGCGTTTAGAGACTCGTAACAGGTTGCAATAAGCGGCGCAGCTCCTCGATCTGGGACTCGACGGACGCGCGTGAGGCACCTCCAGGCGTGGCACGGCTTTCCACGCTTTGCTCCCAGGTGCCGAGCTGCGCGAGCGCCGGACCCAACGCCGGATGGATTTCGGCCGCCACCTTGGCGGACACCTTGTCGAGCGTCACGCCCGCCTGCTCCGCGGCGCGGACCAATTTGCCGATCAAGCCGTGACTCTCGCGGAACGGCACACCGGCGTCGACGAGGCGATCGGCGAGATCAGTCGCGCGCATCGCGGGGTCGAGGGCCGCGGCCATCCGGGCGGCGTTCACGGTGAGGGTGTCGATCGCTCCCGTCACCGCCGGCAACACGGTCGCCAGCGTATCGCACGCGTCGAACAGCAACGCCTTGTCTTCCTGCAGATCCTTCTGATAGCCGGCGGGGATGCCTTTCAGCGTCGTGAGCAACGCGACGCAGTCACCCAGGAGCCGTCCCGCCTTCCCGCGCGCCAGCTCGAACACGTCCGGATTGCGTTTTTGCGGCATGAGGCTGGAACCGGTACTGAAGGCGTCTGACAGCGTCACGAATGCGTATTCGCCGCTCGCGTACGTGATCAGCTCCGAGCCGAGGCGCGAGAGATGAGTGCCGATCAACGCGATCGCGAACAGTACGTCGGCGACAAAGTCGCGATCGCCCGTCGCGTCGAGCGCGTTGGCGGAAATCGCGCGGAAACCGAGCGCTTCCTTCAACAGGACGCGGTCCACGGGGAAACCGGAGCCCGCGAGCGCGCCCGACCCGAGCGGCATTTCCGCCGTGCGGCGGCGCGCGTCGGCGAGCCGCTGGCGGTCGCGGACGAGCGGCCAGGCGTGCGCGAGCAGCACGTACGCCCACCGTACCGGCTGCGCGCGCTGGCCGTGGGTGTAGCCGGGCAGGATTGCGTCGAGCCCGTCTTTCGCTTTGGCCACGAGCGTGCGCCCCAGGGCGGCGACCGCGGCGTCCAGCTCGTCGATCGCGCCCAGCGTCCAGAGGCGCAGGTCCGTGGCGACCTGGTCGTTGCGGGAGCGGCCCGTGTGCAGCTTTCCGGCGACCGCGCCCACCTCGGCGTAGAGCAGGCGCTCGACGAGGGTGTGCACGTCTTCATCCGGCGCGCCGACCGCGGCGCCATCGGCGAGCTGGTCGGCGACGCGATCGAGACCGCCGAGGAGCTGCGCTTCTTCACCGGGAGTCACGACGCCGGCGTGACAGAGCGCGTGCACCCACGCCTTGCTCGCGGCGACATCCTGCGGCCAGAGCCGATGATCGACGGGAAGGCTGCGGTTTAAAGCATCGAGCGCTTCGCTCGGACCAAGCGCGAAGCGCCCCCCCCACATATGATGCGTATCAGCTTGCTGGGACATCCGTGCGCTCGGCGTTCAGACCCGCGGCGATTCTGCTGGCGAGTCCGTACAGCCGGATGAAGCCCTCGGCGTCCTTCTGGTTGTAGACGTTGTCCTTGCCGAACGTCGCGTACGACGGCTGGTAGAGCGCGAAGGGGCTGTCGCGGCCGGCGACGATCACGTTGCCCTTGAACAGCTTCAGCTTGACGGTGCCCGTCACGTTTTTCTGCGTCGCGGTGACGAGCGCGTCGAGCGCCTCACGCTCGGGCGTCCACCAGCGGCCGTCGTATACCAGGTCGGCGTAGCGCAGCGCCAGCTCGTCCTTCATGCGGAGCGTGCGGCGATCGAGCACCATCTGTTCCAGCTCGCGGTGCGCGGCATAGAGCACCGTGCCGCCCGGCGTCTCGTAGACGCCGCGCGACTTCATCCCGACGAGGCGATCTTCGACGATGTCGGCGCGGCCGACGCCGTGCTCGCCCGCGACTTCGTTCAACTGCTCGAGCAGCTCGACGGGTCCAAAGGGAACAGCGTCAAGACTGACTGGATTGCCTTCTTCAAAACCGATCGACACGACCACCGGCGCGTCCGGAGCCTCGAGCGGGTTCTTCGTCATCACGAAGATGTGCTCGGGCGCTTCCTGCGACGGATCCTCGAGGATGCCGCCTTCGTGCGAGCAGTGCCACAGGTTGCGGTCGGTGGAATACGGCTTGTCGGCCGTGGCCTGCACCGGCACGCCTTTGGCGTGGGTGTAGTTGATCAGATCTTCACGGCTTTGGAATTTCCATTCGCGCCACGGCGCGATGACCTGCAGCTCGGGCGCGAGCGCGGCATAAGTCAGCTCGAAGCGCACTTGATCGTTGCCTTTGCCGGTGCAGCCGTGCGCGACGGCGTCCGCGCCGAGCCGCTGTGCGACCGCGACCTGATGCGCGGCCGTGATCGGGCGCGCCATTGAGGTGCCGAGCAGGTAGGTGCGCGCGTAGACCGCGCCGGCGCGGAGCGTGGGGAAAACGAAGTCGCGTACGAACTCTTCGCGCAGGTCCTCGATGATGCAGTCGTCGGCGCCGGAACGTTTCGCTTTGGCGATCAGGCCGTCCAGCTCGCCGAGTCCCTGCCCCACATCGGCGGCGAAGCACACCACGCGCGCGCCGTACTGCTCGCGCAGCCAGGGGACGATGGCGGACGTATCGAGCCCGCCCGAGTAAGCGAGCACCACCAGGGGACCGGACTTTTGTTTATGCATATGGGTGCATAAAAATACACCCGCCCGTGGAGTGAGCGCAATACCTCACCACCCCCACCCCTGCCGGTACTGCGGCTTGAGGTACTCCTCCGGCACACCGGCCGTGACCACGGCGCCCGTTTGCGGGTTCACATCGATGGGCTGCGCCGTCCGGACGGCGAGATTGCCGAGCAGCACCATCTCGGTGAGCGGACCCGAATGCTCGGGGATGTTGGACCCGGCCGGGGTCCCGCCTTTACACGCGGCGATCCACTCGGCGTACACCCCCTCCGTGCGCGGGTACTTCTGCGGCACCGGATGCGCTGTGACCTCGGCCTGTTTCGCCGCATCGAGCAGCTTCGGATTCTCGCCGTAGATCCCCGCGATCAGGCGGCCGCCATCGCCGATCCACAGCTGCCCGCTCGTGTCGAAGGGCCAGGCGGTGGGATCGGTGATCTCGGGCGGGCGGGGCGGATAGAGACTGCCGTCGCGCCATACGACCGTCACGGGGGGCCGGCTCCCCTTGGCCGCGAACGAATACGTGATGCGCGCGCACGCCGGCGCGGTTTCCGCGAACAGCTTTGTCGACTCGGCTTCGATGCGCGTCGGATAACCGAGATTCAGCGTCCAGAACGACGCGTCCATCGAGTGACAGGCGATATCGCCGAGCGCGCCGGTGCCGTAATCCCACCAGCCGCGCCATTTGAACGGCGCGTAGGCCGGATGGTAGGGCCGCGCCGGTGCGGGGCCGAGCCACAGATCCCAGTCGAGCGTCGCGGGCGTGTAGAACTCATCGAGCGGCCGCTCGATGGCTTGCGGCCAGATCGGCCGGTTGGTCCACAGCTGGATCTCGCGCACGGTCCCGATCAACCCGGCCTCCACCCACTCGCGGATCAGGCGCGTGCCTTCTTCGGCATGTCCCTGATTCCCCATCTGCGTCTGGACTTTGTAGCGCCGCGCCGCGTCCTCGAGCTGCTTCACTTCCCACAGCGTGCGCGCCAGCGGCTTCTGAATGCGCGTGTGCTTGCCGAGCTTCATCGCCATCATGCCGGCGACGGTGTGAGTATGATCGGGCGTCGAGACGGTGACCGCGTCGATGCTCTTTCCTTCTTTATCGAGCAGGACGCGGAAATCCTTGAAGCGCTTGGCGAGCGGAAAAGCCGCGAAGGAGGGCGCCCCTTGGCGCTCGTCGACATCGCACAAGGCGTAGATATTCTCGGTCTTCCCCACGCCGCGCACGTCGTTCGCCCCCATCCCGCCGATGCCGATGCACGCGATGTTGAGCTTGTCGCTCGGCGCGAGCCGATTCCGGCCGCGCCCGCCCAGCACGTGCGGCGGGACGATCGTGAATGCGATCCCGCCGGCGACGTCACCCACGAAGCGGCGGCGCGAGATCTTTTTTTTGCTCATGGCAGCACTCGAATTTTGATGTTGCGGAAGGCGACCACGTTGCCGTGATCCTGGAGTCCGATGTGTCCCTGCGCGTTTTTTCCAAACCGGGGATAGGGCTTGAACTTGCTGCCCGCGACTTTCGAATTCCAATCCGGGCTCCCCAGCTCGTATTCCAGCAGCTTGAAGCCGTTCAGCCAGTGCTCGACGTGGTTGCCGGTGACGATGAGCCGCGCCGAATTCCATTCGCCCCCCGGATGCACGTGACCGGCCGGCGACGGATAGAGGTCGTAGGCCGCGCCCGCCGACGTGATCCGATTCTGGCCATCCGGGTGCTTCGCGTCATCGAGGACCTGCATCTCCACGGCGTTCCAGTAGATCGCGTCACTATCTTCGCTCGCGCGGTAGAAGATGCCGCTGTTGCCGCCGACTTCGATCTTCCAATCGATGCTCAACTCGAAGTTCTTGAATTCGTCGGTCGTAATGATGTCGCCGCCCGCGCCCGTGCGCGTGAGCGCGCCGTCCTGCACGGTCCAGCCGGCGGAGATCGTCGGCTTGCCGTAAGTGCGCCAACCCGTGGTGGTGCGACCGTCGAACAGCAGCCGCCACCCCGCTGCCTTCTCGGCATCCGTCAGGGAATTCAGGACAGTGGAGGATGGTGGAGGGGGAGGAGGTTGTGACTGCGCCGTGCAAGCATTGGGAAGCAACGCCAAAGTGGCAACTGTGTAGAGCGTTTTCACGCGGGGAGTCCTCCGAGTTCTCTCAGCCGCGCCTGTACGGCGCGGCGGCTTCGCTCGCTACGAGTGATGACGAGGATGGCATCATCGCCGGCGATGGTACCGATGATCTCGCTCCAGCCGGCGCCGTCGAGCGCCAGGCCCAGCGCCTGCGCGCCGCCCGTCGTCGTCTTCAGGACGAGCAACGGGCCGACGCCGTCGGCCGAAACGAGCATGGTGGGAAGCACCTGCTCCAGATGTTGCCGGACGCCTGCGCCGGGAGCGCCTTCCGGACCGGCCGCGTAGTGCGAGCCGCCATCCGGCGCGGCGACCTTCGCGAGTCCGAGCTCGCGAATGTCGCGCGACAAGGTCGCCTGCGTCACGCTGTAGCCTTCCCCTTTGAGACGCTCGCGCAGTTGCTCCTGGCTGCCTACCGTCTCGCCTCGGACGATTCGCAGGATGGCCGCGTGGCGCTGCGTTTTCATGGGGCGGAAATCTGATGCACGATCCGGCCGCTGACTACTGTTAACTGGGCGCCGGAGGGGGGCGAAGGGCGGCGACGGGCGGCGCGTGAAAACACCGCCAGATCCGCGGCTGTCCCAACTTCCAGCGAACCGATCTCCCGTTCCCAGCCAAGCGCACGCGCTCCTTCTATTGTAAGGGCGCGCAGTGCGGCATCGTCGTGCAAGCCGGCGGCCACGGCCTCGGCCCACAGATCCAATTCGCCGACGCTTACGACGGAATCGGTACCGAGTCCCACCGGCACCCCGGCATCGCGCAGCAGGTCGAGCGGCATCCGTCCGTGGCGATGCGCGGCGTTGGACCGCGGGCAATGCGCGACCGAGGCGCCGACCGTCCGTAGCAGTGTGACATCGCTGTCGTCCACGTGGACGCTGTGAATGCACAACGTCCCACGTTGTACGGCGCCACGGTGCACGAGGTAGGCGACGGGCGAGCAGTGTTGAGGCTGCACCACGATGCCCCGCCCGCGCAGCGCGGCCGCGAACGGTCCATCGCCATCGCGCACCAATGCCGTCTCTTCCTTCGACTCGGCGACGTGCACGGCCATCGGGAGCCGCTCGCGCCGCGCGAACTGCGCGACGGCCTCGTACAGCGGGCCGCTCACGGTATATGGCGCATGCGGCGAGACGCCCGGAACAAGTTGCGACGTTGCAAGACGGCGAAGTGGACCGACCGCGGCGTCGAGCTCTGCCATGCTTGCCGCACACTGCGCCGGGTCTGGACCAAATACTTCCTGGTAGACGATCCCGCGACCACCGAGGTCGTGGAGTGCCCGCATGCCGGCGCCGGTGCTGCCGGTGTCCGCGACGCAGCTGACGCCCCGGGCCCAACAGTCGCGGACGCCGGCGAGCGCCGCCTCGTAAAACGCCTCCGCGCTGGTGGCCTCCTTGAGCGTCCGAATGCGGCGGATCCACGTGAGGAATTCGGCTTCCTCGTGCGGCACGCCACCACCCAGGTGGGTGAGCTCGAGGTGCGTGTGGCAGTTGATGAGACCCGGCATGAGCTCGGCATCGCGAAACTCGAGCGACTGTACGCCGCGGGGAGTCGGAACGCGCGCGTTCGGGCCGACGGCCGCGATCCTGCCGTTTGCGTCTACAAGAACGGCGCCGTCCTCGAAGGGCGGCGCCGTGACGGGATGGACCCGGCCAGCTCGAATGCGGAGCAAGAGCTAGGGTGTGACGCCAACACCGAACGGTGAGTGCACCTGGCACACCTGGGTCGGCTCCGTGCCCGGATAGAACCACTCCCAGCGCCGTACCTCGAGCGGGCAGAACGGCGTCGCGAGGAAGCCGTTCGACCAGTCCACTTCGCGGGTGACGAGATCGTCCGGGCGCGCCCAGTCGCCCGGCGACGGGCGCCGCTCGTACACATCGCGCATGAACTTCGTCCACGCCGGCGTGACGATGCGGCCGCCGCCGGCGTTGTTCATGATGCGGCGCTGCAAGTCGTACCCGATCCAGATCCCCGTCACGATCTCGGGAGTGAACCCGACGAACCAGGCGTCGGTGTAGTCGTCGGTCGTGCCCGTCTTGCCGGCCATCGGAATGTGCAGCCCGCCGACGGAGCCCGCCGCCGTGCCGCACCGATGCAGACCGGTTCCCGGCTGGCATCGCATGACGTCGCGCATCATGTCGAGCATGAGCCAGTTGTGCTCGGGGTCCATCACCTCTTCGCGCTTCACCGTCGACTGGTAGAGGATGTTGCCCTGGCGATCCTCGATCCGCTGGATGCCGATCGGCTCGACGCGCGTCCCGTTATTGGCGAAGGCGGTGTACGCCGCGATCAGCTCCATCGGGATCGCCTCGCGCGCGCCGATATGAATCGATGGATAGGGCGGCAGCGGGGTCGTGATGCCGTAGCGCCGTGCTTCGCCGATCACCGTCTGCTCGCCGAGCGACATCCCCAGCTTGATGGTCGAGAGGTTGCGCGACAGGTACAGCGACTGCCGCATCGGCACGAGGCCGAGCGTCGTGTCGTCGTAGTCCTTGGGCTGCCACAGCGAACTGTCGAGCTGAATCACCGGCGGATTGAGCGGGGTGTCGTCGAGCATTTCCGTGACGGGATGTCCCGCGCGGATCGCGGCCGAGTACACGAACGGCTTGAACGTCGATCCGGGCGGCCGCCGGGACTGGGTGACGTGATTCCACTTCGAGTCGACGAAGTCGCGGCCGCCCACCATCGCGAGGATGTTGCCGGTCCGGGCGTCGAGCGCGAGCAGCGCGCCCTGCAGATACTGCGCGTATGGGTTCTGCTCGTCGGGCGTCGCCCGGCCCTGCTCGAGGTATTCGCGGTAGGGCGTCCCCTCGAACTTCCCGTTCGAGTAGACCCCGGACTCGATCTCGTCGAGCTGCGACTGCAGCGACTGCTCGGCCGCTTCCTGCATGTCGAGGTCGAGCGTCGTATAGATGCGCAAGCCCTTGTCGTACAGATCGCGGCCGAAGCGCGGCTCGAGGAACGACGTCCGCAGCCACTCCACGAAGTATGGCGCGACATCGCCGTAGCTGGTGCGCCGCGTGGTCAACACGAGCGGATACGCCTTCCAGAACTCGACGTCTTCCGGGCTCAGGAATCCCTGATCGCGCATCAGATTCAGCACCGCATTGCGGCGCCGAATCGCGTTGTCGGGATGGTTGCGGGGATTATAGGTCCCGGGGGCCTTGGGAAGCGCGGCGAGCGTCGCCGCTTCGGCCACGTTCAAGTCGCGCGCCGATTTCCCGAAGTACACCTGCGCCGCGGCCTCGACGCCCGCGACGTTCGGCCCCAAGTCGATCTGATTGAGGTACAGCTCGAGAATGGTGTCCTTCGCGAAATTGCGCTCCAGCTCGACCGCGACACGGGCCTCGCGCAGCTTGCGCGCCAGCTTCTTTTCGTGTCCGAGTTGCTCGGGAAACACGTTGCGCGCGAGCTGCATCGTGATTGTCGAGAACCCTTGCGTGTAATGCAGCGTCGTGATGTTGGCCTTGAGGGCGCCCAGGATCCGCCAATAATCGATGCCGTGATGCGCGTAGAAGCGCTTGTCCTCGACCGCGATGAACGCCTGCCGCACGAAGAGCGGAATCTGTTGGAGCGGCAGCACGGTGCGCCGCTGGATGCCCAACTCGGTAATCAGCCGGCCGTCGGCGGCGTACACCTTCGATGTCTGGACCTGGACATTGTGCCCCGTGGAAGGGTCGATGCGCGTGATGCTGGGGCAGCGCTCCGCCGCGCACACCCGGGTCCACGAGCCGTAGGCGAGCCCGCTGCCAAAGAGCAGGGCCAGCACGGCCGCGATGATTGCGCGCCGCCGCTGGACGGGATCGTACCACCAGCGAACCAGAAACGGGCGGCGAGGGGCGGCGAGGGGCGAAGCGGGCGTCGAAAAAGCCATCTGTAATACAACCTAATCAGGCGGTAAATTCGCCGCCATGACAACGGCTAACGTGTTGCAAGAATTAGAGTGGCGCGGGTTCGTCCAGCTGGCGACGCCCGCGCTCGCCGCCCACCTTGCCAAGGGACCGGTCACCGCCTACTGCGGCTTCGATCCGACCGCGCCGTCGCTGCAGCTCGGCAATCTCATGCCGCTGATGCTGCTCGCCAGTCTGCAACGCGGCGGCAATCGTCCCATCGTGTTGATGGGCGGCGGCACCGGCTTGATCGGCGATCCATCCGGCAAGGCCGGCGAGCGCCCGCTGCTCTCGAAGGAGCAGATCCGCGAAAACCTGCAGCGGCAGCGCGATCAGATGGCGCGCTTTCTCGAGTTCGGCGCGGGACCCACAGCCGCGATCCTGCTCGACAACGCCAAGTGGCTCGGCTCACAGGGCCTGATTGACTTTTTGCGCGACGTGGGCAAGCACTTCACCGTCAACATCATGCTGCAGAAGGAATCGGTGAAGGCGCGGCTCGAGGCCGGGCTGTCGTTCACCGAATTCAGCTACATGCTGCTGCAGGCCTACGACTTCCTGCATCTGTACCGCGAACGGCAGTGCACGCTCCAGGTGGGCGGCAGCGACCAGTGGGGCAACATCACCGCCGGCGTCGACCTGATCCGCCGCATCGAGAACGCCGAGGCGCATGGGCTCGTCGCGCCGCTCGTGACCATGGCGTCGGGTAAGAAGTTCGGAAAGACGGAGGCGGGCGCGATCTACCTCGATCCACAGCTCACGTCGCCGTACAAGTTCTACCAGTTCTGGATCAATGTGGACGATCGCGACGTCGAGAGCTACCTGAAGCTCTTCACGCTCAAGTCCAAAGAAGAGATCGCCGAGCTGATGTCCCGGCACCACGGCATGCCGGCTGCCCGTAACGCCCAGAAGGCCCTGGCAGTGGATGTCACGCATCGCGTTCATGGACAGGACGCGGACGCCGCGATCGCCGCGTCGGCGATCCTCTTCGCCGATGTCGAGCCCGATCGCGTGAACCCCGCGGCCCTGGAGGCGCTCGTGGACGAAATCCCCACGACAACGCTGCCGCGCGGGGAGTTGTCCCTCGTGGATGCGGTGGTGCATGCCGGACTGGCGAAATCCAAGAGCGAGGCACGCCGCGCCATCGAACAGGGCGGCATCTACATCAACCTGCAGCGCGTCAGTGCCGACCAATCGATCAGCGATCGTGACTGGATCGGAGGGCGCAGCCTGCTGCTGCGCAAAGGCAAGAAAGACTACGCGCTCCTGAGACGCGAGGGGTAAGCGGCGGTCAGCTCAGGTCGTCCAGCACCTCGATGACCTTCTCCATCTCCTCGACCGTGTTGTAGCAGTGGGGCGAGAGCCGGATCGAGCCTTCGCGCAGGCTGCACACCACCCGTGCCCGTTTCATCGCGTGATACGCTTCGACCGGTTTGGCCGGCGCGACGCACAGAATGGCGGAGCGATGGCCGTTTTCCGTCGGCGAGGAAATGCGCACGCCGTTCTCCTGCGCCCACTTCACGACCGGCGCGTGCGTCGCGCGCGTCACCTCGGCGACGTCCCGCACGCCAACCTCCAACAGCAGACTCAGCGACGCCGTCATGCCGACGAAGTCCTGATAGGGCAGCGTGATCATTTCGAAGCGGCGGGCATCGGCGCGGAACGTCGGGTTGTACTCGGTGAGCCGCGAGAAGTCGTCCGTGCCCTCGAACGCCATCCAGCTCGTGATCGCGGGCGCGAGCTTCTGGACCAGCTCTTTGCGGACATAGACGAACCCCGAGCCCCACGGCGACAGGAGCCATTTCTGGCCGCCGCAGGCGAGGATGTCGATCGGCGTCTCGGTGACGTCGAGCACCGAGTTGCCGATGCCCTGAATGCCGTCCACGACGAGGTATGTCCCGTTGGCGCGGCAGGCGGCGCTCAGTTTCTGCAGGTCGGCGCGGTAGCCGTTGGAGAACTGCACGAAGGACACGGCGAGCACCCGCACTGTGGGATCGCGCAACCGCTGGAGAAGATAGTCCTCGTCCGGCCACCCTTCGGGCCGGCAGCGCGCCACCTCCACGGTGATCCCCTGATCCCGCAGCATCAGCCACGGATAGACGTTGGCCGGGAACTCCTTGTCGGAGAGCAGCACCACGTCGCCGCGCTTCAGGGGCAGCGCGCGGGCGGCGAGGTTCAAACCGAAACCGGTGTTGGTGGCGAGCGCGATTTCCGACGGGTCTGCATTGATCAATTGCGCGATCCCGAGCCGAGCGGCGGCGAGGCCGGCGAACAGCTCACGGTCGGGCAGGAGGTGCGGGGCCGTGCGTTTGGCGGTGAACTCGTCGAGGGCGCGGCGGGTGCGCTCGGGGATCGGACCGATCGACGCGTTATTGAGATAAATCGTGTCGGCGGTCCAGGGGAATTCGGCCGTACGGAGCGCCTTGAACGTCTCGCGCAGCGCGCGCACATGGGTCGGGTGGTAGGCGATTTCCGTCACGCGACGCGTCCGATTCCGCGGACGTCCAGCGCGTCGCGCAGACCGTCACCCAGGAGATTGAGACCGAGGACGGTGAGGCCGATGGCGACGCCCGGGGCGATCGAGACCCACGGCGCCACGCGCAGCAGGTCGCGGCCCTCGGCCACCATCGCGCCCCACGAGGGCGTGGGCGGCTGCGCGCCGAGTCCGATGAACGACAAGGCCGCCTCGGCCATGATCGCGCCGCCGATGCCCAGCGTCGCCGCAACTATCACGGGCGCGATCACGTTGGGGAGCAGGTGGCGCGCGATGATGCGCGCATCCGATGCACCGAGCGCGCGCGCGGCCTGGACGTAGTCGAGCCCGCGCGCCAGCAGCACCTGGCCGCGGACGATCCGCGCCATGCCGGCCCAGCCCACGATGCCGATGACCACGAAGACGACGGGGAGGGACGGCTTCACGGCCGCGGCGATGGCGATCAGGAGCAGCAGCGAGGGAAACGCGAGCGTCACGTCGGCGACGCGCATGATCACGCCGTCCGTCCAGCGGCCGTAGTAACCCGACACGAGTCCTAACGTCACGCCGAGGGCCAGGGCGATGCTCTGGCTGATCAAACCGACGGCGAGCGACAGGCGGGCCCCGTACAGCACACGTGAGAGGACATCACGTCCCTGCACGTCGCTGCCGAGCAGAAAGGCGCCGGAAGGTGGACGCAAACTTGCAGCGAGGTCTCCGCGGAATGGATCACCGGGAGCGAGCCATGGAGCCAGGAGCGCGAGAACCGCGAGCCCTGCGACCAGTCCCAGGCCGAAGCGGGCCCAGGGATCACGCCCGAGTCGGGTCAAAAACAGTGGCGCCGTCATGGGCATGTCGACTACGTTACTCGGAACAGAACCCCCCGGGCAAGCGGACAAAGATGTGAAGCGCGATACACCGTTCACCCTCGTGCTGGGCGGCGGCGGGATGAAGGGGCTCGCCCACGTGGGCGTGATCCAGGCATTCCTCGAGCGCGGCCACCGGCCGACCCGCATCATCGGGTCGAGCGTTGGCGCGCTCGTCGGCGCCGCCTGGGCCGGCGGCATGGGGATCGCCAAGCTGCGGGAGATCGCGCTCAGCCTGTCCCGCAAGGAAGTCTTCGCAGTCGCCCACGCCGACATGGCGTTCAAGCGCATGCGCTCCCCAGCCCTGTTCAAGCGCGAACCCCTCGAGCACCTCATTGCCCGCACGGTCGGCGATCTCACGTTTGGGCAGCTCGACCCGCCCGTCATCGTGAACACGGTCGACTTGAACTCCGGGATGCAGGTCTTCTGGGGCCTGCCCGGGCTCGATGACATCCGCGTCGCGGACGCCGTCTTCGCGTCGTGCGCGCTGCCGGGCTACTTCCCGCCCCACGAGATCGGCGGCCGCTTTTACGTGGATGGGGCGGTCGTCTCGAACGTCCCCTACGACGCGGCGCGCGCGCTCGGCCCGGAGCTGATCGTGGCGGTCGACGTTTCCGCGTCCAGCGTGCTCACGGCGGACGCACAGGACGAGGGGTTTGCGGGGGTGTTCGCGCGCGCGACCGAAATCCTGATGACGACGCTGCTCGAGCAGCGCGTGCGCACCTGGACGACGCCGCCGGTCTACTACATCCAGCCGCGCGTCGAGCACGTCACGATGTTTTCGTTCGATCACTTGCGCGAGGAAGTGGAGGAAGGCTACCGCGCGACCAGCGCGGCGCTCGATCGCGCCGCTGAATGGCCCGAGCCGGGCGATTCCGGCATCTACCCGAAGCGGCGCGTGCTGGTGCGGGTGGAACGGGAGCGGTGCATCGGCTGCGGTTCGTGTTTGGTCCATGGCCCGCAAGGCATGTTCGTGCTGGATTCAGACCGGAAAGCAGTGGTGACACAGCCCGATCAGGAATGGTCGCCCATGGACGGCAGCTACATCCGGCACTGTCCGACCTACGCGATCATCGCGCGGCCGGCTCAACAGGAAACCACCATGAGGCGTTCGGGTTGAGTTGTTCCCAGGCTAAAGCCTGGGCCCTTTAGGGTGTGATAATCATTGACGACGATAGGTCCTATCAATTTCTCCCAATTCCTTCACCACCCTATCCCAATTGTAATAACTCTCCACCGCCTTTCGTCCCGCCGCCCCCAGACGTGTTCTCCGTTCGGGATCTGCCAATAATCGAGTGATCCCCGCCGCAACCGCCCGAGGGTCATCCGGATCCACGAGAATTCCCGTCTCCCCGTCGCGCACGGCGTCCGGCACGCCGCCCGAGCGGCCGCCGACGACCGCCAGTCCGCACGCCGATGCCTCGACGAGCGAGATGCCGAATCCTTCCGCGAGACCTTCGAAGCGCCGCGACGCCCCGACGTAGAGATCGGCCGCGTTGTAGATCGCCGGCAATTCAGCGTCGGAGATCCCGCCGAGGAACCGCACGGCGTCACCCAGGCGCAGCTCGTCGCGCAGCTGCTCGAATTGCGCCAGCCGCTCGCCTGTTCCAACGACTGCATAGCGCGTCCCGGGGTGCGCGGCACGCACCGCGGCGAGCGCTTTCATGGTCGTATCGATGCCCTTGTGCCACTCCAGCCGCGCCACGGTCAGGAGCCACGGGCCGCCGTTCAGTCCGTACTTGGCGCGGACCGCGCTCGTATCGACACCGGGCCGGAAATGCGCGGGCGTCGTGCCGAGCGGCACCGACTCGACCGGCACCCGGAGGTCGAGCATCGCGAGGACGTCGAGCGCGAGGTCCGCCGTCCACCGGCTGATCGCGACGACGACTGCCGCGTTGCCGATGATGCTGGCCGCCGTGCCGCGCTTGAAGCGGCTGCGGCGGATTTTTTCCTGGATCAGGAGCAGCTCGGTGCCGTACACGATGAGCCCGTACGGCACGCGGTGCCGCGTGGCGAGCCAGCGCGCCGGATATCCCGCCGGCTTCAGCTCGGCACACCAGACGAATCCCGGCCGCCGCTGCTTCGCGAGCGCGCTCGCGCGCCACGTCCAGAGCGCGAGCCCCTGCACCGTGCGCAGCCGTGTGGCGCGAATGGCGACGCGATCGATGACCTGCGGGACGCGGGCGTCACTCGCGGCGCTGCCCGCGTACGCGCCGGTCGAAACGACCAGGGTGTTGCGCGGATAGCGGAGCGCGATCTCGCCCATCATCCGCGCGATGCCGCCGCCGTGCGGCGGAAAGTTGAACGCTAGGAGGAGACTTGTGATTCGATGTCCAGCAGGTCGCGGATCACACGGTCCCAGTTGTAGTAGGTCTCGATCGCCTTGCGACCGGCCTGGCCGAGCCGCCGGGCGAACAGCTGATCGCCGACCAGGCGCTTGAGCGCCGTGGCAACCGCGTCGGGGTCGTCGGGATTCACGACGAGCCCCGTCTCCCCGTCGTGCACCGCCTCGGCCAGCCCGCCCGATTGGCCGGCGATCACCGGCAGGCCGCAGGCGCTCGCTTCCGCGAGCGCGACGCCGAATCCCTCGACGCGCGAGCCGTCGGCGCGGCGGGAGACGCCGACGTACGCGCTGGCGATGTTGAACACGGCGGGCAGCTCGGCCTCCGGCACGTTGCCGACGAACCGTACGTGTGCGGCGATTTTCAACTCTTCGGCGAGCCGCTGATATTCTTTGCGCTTTTTGCCGCTGCCGACGACCAGATAGTTCACGTCCACCCCGTCGTTGCGGCACTGCGCCACGGCGCGCAGCGCCATGTCGACGCCCTTATAGGGCTCGAGCCGCGCGACGGTGAGCACCCACGCGGCGCCGTTCACGCCATAGCGCGTCCGCACGGCGCGCGTGTCGATCCCGGGCCGGAACTGCTCGGGGTCGGTGCCGAGCGGGACGAGACGGACGGATTCCGCGAGCGGGTCGAGGCCCAGCTCGCGCAACACTTTTTGGGCCTGCTCGCGCGTCCACTGGCTGTTGGCCACGACCGCGACGGCGGAGCCCAGGAGCGCCTTCGCCGTCTTGCGCGCGAAGCGCGAGTGATGGATCGCGTGGAGCTCTTTCAGCAAGTCGCCGCCGTGGACGAACACGCCGTATTTCGTGCCGACGCGTTCGTGCATCCACTTCGCGGGGTAGGTGCAGGGCCGGATGGAATCGCACCACGCAAAGCGTGGCCTGTGCTGGCGGGCGAGGCTCGCGACGCGGCGGGACCAGAACAGCAGGCCGGCGATATTCCGCAGCGCTTTGCTCGGCAGCGGCATGCGGTCGATCACGGCGCCGCTGAAGCGCACGTCGGAATCCTGAGCGTCGCGATGCTGGCCGGTGGAGACGAGCAGGTCGCCGCGCGGATAGCGCCGCGTCAGCTCGCCCATCATTCGGGCGATGCCGGTTTGCATCGGAGGAAATTCGCCGGTCAGGAGGAAGGTCTTAGCCACGCCGTTCGAGCTCCCAGAGGAAAGCATACTTGAAGAACACGGACGCCGCACTCATGCCGGCGTGAATCACGCCGAGCCTGCCGTCGAGGAAGCTGCCGTGCAGGACATAGTCGCGCCAAAACCGGAAGGCGGGCCGCAGCGCGAGATCGCTGAATGACGCCCGGCGCCCTTTGGCGGCGAGATCGACGGCGCTCATGCGACTGTAGGCGATGACCTTGTCGAGGTGATGTCGGAGGTCCTTGTAGGGCGTGTGGTCCAGCTCGTGGGCGAGCTCACCTTGGTCGCGCTCCGGGATCTCCAGGCCGGGATGCGCCGTCTTCCCGCC
>DATLXS010000013.1:0-4039 GCA_035575675.1 Gemmatimonadales bacterium | reverse complement strand
GCGACCTTGCGTGGATTGGCCATGACCGGGGGGTCGCTGACCGGCCAGCGGACGGCCACAAACGTCAGATACTTGCTGCAAAGCAGTCACTCGAAAGCGCGTATAGTTCGTCAATAAGTCAAAGAATTCCGGGGGTATCGGGGTGCCTGACCGTCGTCGTCCCACTGTCTTGCGTCGGGACATTCTCAAGATTGGGGGTAGCGCGACGCTGCTGCCCTTTGCCTCCATCCTAGAACTCGCCGGCCCCAGACAGCGCGCTCAGGCTGGCGCCCTCGCGGTCGACTTCAAGTCACTCGACCACGCGCAAGCCATACTCCTGCTCAGCGTGGCGCGGACGGTGTTCCCGCACGACTTCCTCCCTGATGAGCAGTACACGAAGATCGTAGTGGTGATCGACGCGAAAGCGACAGCCGATAACGCCGTTGCGATGAGGGTGAAGGAAGCGCTCGCGGCGCTCCCCAACGACTTCACCGCTATGGAGGAGGCCAAGCGGGAGGAGTACCTCCGCACCCTTGAGGGATCGCCGTTCTTCCGTCTCGTCTACGAGGAAACGATCGCGGGTCTCTACGGCGACGCTACGGTGTCCGCTCTGCTCGGTTACGAGGGATCGTCTGTGGAGCACGGCGGTTACCTCAAACGCGGCTTCGACGATATTTCCTGGCTGCCGACGGACAAGCCGGTCGGTAAATGAGCGCAGCCGAACGCTTTGCCCTCGATGACGCCTCCGTAGTGGTGATCGTGGGGTCCGGCGCCGGCGGCGGCACGCTCGGCAACGAACTCGCGCAGAAGGGCATCAAGGTCGTGTGCCTCGAGGCGGGCACGCGCTTGACGCTCGGCGACATTCACAACGACCCAGCCGCAATGTCCGCAAAGCTGACCTGGCTTGATCCGCGGGTCGGCTCCGGTGATCTGGATCCGAAGGTGCCGGCACGGATCTGTAAGACTGTCGGTGGCACGACCGTTCACTGGGCTGGAGCCGCACTCAGGTTTCAGCCCCACGAATGGCGCGCGCGCAGCACCTACGGCGAGGTCGCCGGCGCCAGCTTGCTCGACTGGCCGATGACTCACGAGGAGATGCAGCCCTGGTACGACCGAGCGGAAAAGAAGATGGGCGTCGCGGGTTCATCCCAGGCGGGCCTGCCGCGGCTGCCGGGCAACAACAACTACAAAGTGCTGGCCTACGGGGCGCGAAAGCTCGGGTACCGCGAAGTTCACACAGGCAACATGGCTATTAACTCGCAGCCTTACGACGGGCGGCCCGCGTGCCTGCAGATTGGATTCTGCATGAGCGGTTGTGCGATCGGCGCCAAGTGGTCGACGCTCTATACCGAGGTGCCTCGCGCCGAGGCGACTGGCAACTTCGAGCTGCGCCCGGAGTGCCACGCCATGCGCATCGAGCACGATGCTGCCGGGCGGGCCAATGCGGTCGTGTACGTTGATGCTCAGGGCGTCAACCAGCGGCAGCGCGCGCGCATCGTGTGTGTGGCCGGGAATGCAATAGAGACGCCGCGCCTGTTGCTGTTGTCGAGCTCAGAAACGTTCCGCGACGGTCTTGCCAACTCGTCAGGCCAGGTCGGACGCAACTATATGATGCACACAACCGGTGCGGCGTTCGCGGTCATGCCCGGCGAGGTTCACCCCGATCGGGGCACGCAGATGGCTGGAATCGTGATGGACGAAGCCCGCCATCGCACGGACCGCGAGTTCGTCGGCGGGTTTCTCCTGGAATCCTTCCCGCCGCAGGGGCCGCTTGGTTTCGCCAGGCGTGCGAAGCCTGGTGCATGGGGGCGCCAGTACGCACGAGACATCGAGGGCTATCGTAATGTCGCGGGCCTCTGGATCGTCGGCGAGGACCTGCCCCAGACCGTCAATTCAGTGACACTCGATCCGAAAGTCCGGGACCAGCACGGGCTGCCAGTTGCTCATGTGCACCATGTCGACCACCCGAACGATGCAACGATGCGCAAGCGGGCCTGGGAAGTCGCCAGGTCGATTTATGAGGCAGCCGGCGCGCGTACGATCCATACGCGCGGTCCGTTCCCCGCCACGCACAACATGGGCACCTGCCGGCAGAGCGCGAGCTCACGCGACGGTGTCTGCAATAAGTACGGACAGACGCACGACGTCCGCAACTTGTTCATCGCGGATGGCAGTCAATTTGTAAACAGCACGAGCGAGAACCCGACGCTCACGATCGTTGCGCTCGCGATTCGGCAAGCTGATTACATCTCCAAAAAAATGGTGCGGCGAGAACTCTAACGTTGGCCTGGCCTGCACTGAGGCAAACGGCGATCCGCTCGCTGGATTAGTCAGCGTTTCATTTTCGCTAAATCCGTAGGAGGTGCGTCTGAAGCTCGAGACGTTACGGGGGAAACTTAACCATCGCCAGCGATTGGATTCTCGGAAGCAATCATTCGCAACCGTCTGCTTCGGGTTCGCAACCGGCCTTTAAGGCAAAACGGCAGCAATCGGCCCAAAAGCAGGCATTCAACGTCCGCGTTCAAGTTTCCCGAAAGCGGCCAGCTGGGTCCCTTTACTGACTGAATTAAAGCGGCCGGATTGCGAACCGCCATCGCCGTCGAACTCGGTCGAAGTCCGACGACGAGGCGGTTGTGGACGGGCTTTGCGTCAGTTACTACAGTTCGTATGCGCCGCGCCGCCGGCGATCTTTTATCCGGTCAGGGAAGGGTGCCAGTTCGCGCCCGTCCCTGAAAAACGTTCCCTGCTGCCAAACCGAGGCGTAGCTCCTCGGGCGACCGACCGTCGCCGGGAGATGCCCGGCAAGAAACCTTGCAAACAGCGATTACGGGTCGACGGCGATCGCAGAGATTTCCACCAATGCGCCCTTCTTCGGAAGGGCCGCCACCTGGATTGTTGCGCGAGCCGGGAACGGTTTCGAGAAGAGGTTTGCGTAAGCCGCATTCATCCCCGTGAAATCATTCACGTCCAACAGATATACGGTCGTCGCCACTACGTTGTCGAGCGTCAATCCGGCTGCGGCAAGTATGGCAGCCACATTCATCAGGGCCTGGTCGGTTTGGTCCCCAATCGAAGGTCCCTTGAAATTGCCGGTCGTCGGATCGATCCCGACCTCGCCCGACACGTAGACCGTCCTTCCCACGCGTATGGCCTGTGAATAGGGACCGATCGCGGCCGGCGCCGATGTCGTCGAAATCTCAACCTTCCCACGATTCTCGTCTCCGGCATCATCAGCCCGGGCAGCTGCTGATCCGACGGCGATCACTCCGGCGATCAATGCGGTCAAACCTCTCGTCGCAAGATAAGCCTTCATTGAAATGCCCCCCTGTTGTAAGACGAAATGACGAACGATAGCCGCTGGACTCCGAGATCTAGGACTGTGAGTACTTGGAGACGACAAGCGGCGCAGCCTCGATATCTACACCCGCAGTTTCAGCCGCGCAAGACCTGGGTCTTTCACCCATTCTTCGTTTGCGCGAGCTGAGGCGCCGTCATTGGTCTCACGAAGGTGAGTTCCTGACCTGCGAGGTCAAGCGATCACTCATATCAGTTCTGTTTCGCTCCCACTAAGCGAGGCCCGGATTGCTGCGCTGCGTTGCCGTCGAGATGCAGTGTGCGCTTGGAGCTATCGAGATTCTCGTTCGCGATCCGGCGAATCAGGGCCTGAATACGCGCGGGAATCGGCGGCCGACCGGGCCGGGACTTCAAGCGCCAGAACAGGTTCCATCCGGCGCGATGCCAACGGATCATGGTTTCAGGACGCACTACCACCAGAGCGTCCTGCCAGCTGAAGAGCCGTGAGAGCAGCGTCAGCCCGATACGCGTCACCGGATCAATCCGCTGAGGCTTGACGCCTCGCTCGACATAAAGCGCGAGCTGGCGCCGCAGAAAGAGATTCTCTGCTTTGATCGACCGGCTCGATCGGAATGTGAGTCGGCACCAGCGGAGCGTCTCGGCGACCAACTGAAAATAGAATCTCGAGTCCGCTCAGCATCAGTCAATCATGCCACACGCTTTGCAACGAGGGTCGAGATTGACCGATTCACCAACGCAACGAATA
>DATLXS010000012.1:0-41899 GCA_035575675.1 Gemmatimonadales bacterium | reverse complement strand
CCGTCGGCGATCGTGATCTTCGCATGTTTGATCGCGATCCGCAGGCGGTGCACGTGTCCCGTGGCGCGCGGCGGAGCCGCCGCTTCGATCGGTGCCGGCTCGGCGGCAGAGCCGATCGGCGCTTCACCGTGTGACACGTCGGCGGGGGCGTTGGTCGGCGGTGTTGCGGGTGGCGGCGTTGGATGCTCGGGCCGCTCGCGGCACGCGAACGCGACCGTGATTGCGACAAGACCGGCGACGATGAGACGACGACGCATGCTCAGCTCCGTTGGAGGTGCGCGGAGCTTAGCTGGCGACGTCTCCCGTCTTCATGAAGGTTTGGTGAGGGATTCTTTAGACCGCCCTCGGTCGATCGCCCCCAACAAACGGAGCAGCCCGTCGAGCATCGTGAGGGGGTGCGGCGGGCACCCAGGCACCCACAGGTCCACCGGAAGGACATCGCCGACGCCGCTGCCCACCTCCGGACTGCCCGCAAACGGGCCGCCGCTGATGGCGCAGGCCCCGACCGCAATGACGAGCTTCGGGGAGGGGATCGCCTCGTACGTCAGCTCCAGCGCGCGCCGCATGTTCCGGTTCACCGCCCCGGTCACGACGATGCCATCGGCGTGACGTGGCGAGGCGACGAACTGAACGCCGAACCGGGCAAGGTCGAAGACGACATTGCCCAGCGCGGTCAGCTCGGCTTCACATCCGTTGCAGCTGCCGGCCACCACCGAGCGAAGGCGCAGCGAACGCCGGAACAGCTTCTGCACGCGCTGGTCGAGCGCGCGGGCGAGCTCGACCTCGCCGGTGGCGGTGATCAACGCGTCCCGTGTCGACGTGGCCATGCGGTAATCGCGGCTGTATCGGCCCTCCTCCGGGCTGAAGAGACACGCGCCGAGATCCGAGGACCCTTGGGGCCGGCCGCGGAAGCGCTCCGGAAAATCCACGCCATCAGGGAAGCGGATCGTCCGGATCCCCTGTCGCAGTCTCGTTCTGAGCCAGGTCAGCACAGCACGCCGGCTCGCATTAGAGATCGTGCCCCGCGTACGACAAGTTGAAACTCTTGTTGCAGACCGGAAAATCGGAAATCTCATTGCCGGGCATCGCCACCCCGAGGGCCGTCCAGTTGTGGAAGGAGGGATCGGTGACCTTATGCCGGCGGACGCGCCCGGCGTCGTCCGTGATCACGACGTGTACGATCTCACCTCGCCAACCCTCGACCATCGCCACGGCCAGCTCGTTCGGCCGCAGGGGCCCGCAGTCCACGCGCACCGGTCCCTTGGGAAGTGCGCCCAGCTGCTCGATCGTGAATTCGAGTGACCGCTGGATCTCGAGCCGCCGGACCAGGGCGCGGGCGAGCACGTCGCCGGCCCACAACGTGGCGACCGGGATGTGGGCGAACCGGAAAATCCCCCAGGGGTGATCGTGCCGCACGTCGCGCGGCAGCTCGCACGCCCGGGCGACGGGCCCGACGAACCCGAATTCCACACACGCGTGCCGAGGTACAACGCCGACGCCTTCGAGCCTCGCCTGAACCGATGCCGTCTCGAATAAGAGAGTGAGGACCGGACCGAGCTCTTCGCCGAGGTGCTGCAACCGGTCGCGCATCTCGGCGGCCATGGTGGGCGTGATGTCGAATGCCGCGCCCCCGGGCCGCACCAGACCCCTCCCGTAGCGGTTCCCGGCGAGCGTCATCAGCAGGTTGAGAACCTCGCCGCGCATGCGGCCCAGGTATGACGCCGCCGGCTGGAACGCGATATCCGCCGCGATCGCCCCGAGATCACCGATATGATTCGCCAACCGCTCCAGCTCGAGTGCGATGCCCCGAATTGTTTGTCCCCGCGGGGTCTTGCGACTCCGGGCGAGCGCCTCGAGCGCCCCACAATAGGCACCACCGTGCCCGATCACGGTATCTCCGGCAATCGACTCCGCGACGAGCATCCCTCGATCTCGCCCCAGGCGTTCCAGCAGTCCTTCCACGCCACGATGCTGGTAGCCGAGCACGATCTCGAGAAACAACACCTGCTCGCCGTGCGCCTGAAACCGGAAATGGCCGGGCTCGATGACGCCAGCGTGCACGGGGCCGACGACGACTTCATGGACTTCGTCGCCGGCAATCCGAAAGAAGGGGTAGCGCTCGCGGTCCGATACCTCGACGTGGCGCCCGGGCGCGAGGTGATCGGGAGGATGCCGCCGCAGCGGCGTGAGCGAAGGGTGACCTTCGGGCACCAGGCCGCACTGTTCGGCGAGCTCGCGCTCAAACGCGTGTGCCTGAGGGCAGGCCGGGGTGAGCGAGGGATAGCGCTCCTCCACGACCGCGCTCGTCACACCCAGCTCCCCCTGGGCGTCGTCCGCCAGGATCGCCACCAGGCGCGTTCGCCCACTCCCGTCTGGGGTGCCGAACAGCGAGGCGATGCGCCAACCGCCAGCGACCGCGTCCGTCACCGATTGCCCGAAGCGCTCCACCGGCTCGACGGCGATCGCAGCAAACGGAATGGCGCGCCGGTTGCGCAGGCCGGGTGCCCGCAGATGGCTCACGGTGCGGTACCGCCGAGCGCCATGGCCGCGCGCGTCAGGACGTCGCGTAACGGGCCCGGAATGTAGAAGCCAAGCATCAGCACGATGGCGGCGAGCGCGACGGGACCCGCCACGAGCCACCAGCTCTCACGAACCGCAGCGGCGCCGGGATCGCGGCCGGGCGCGGGGGGCTCACCGAAAACGATCCCAAGCACCAGCGCCGCCATGCCGACGAAGATGACCGCCAGCGCGACGAGGATCGTCGCCGCGATCCAGGGATGCCCGCCGTCAAAGGCGGCCCGCAGGATCGTGAATTCGCTGAGAAACATCCCGAACGGTGGTGAGCCGGTGACCGCGAACAGCCCCAACAGGAGGAGGGTCGCGGAGGCGGGCAAGGTCCGGATCAGTCCCCGGTTGCCAGAGTTCGCGGCGCCGGTGGCAAGCGCGATGTTGCCAGTGACGAGAAACATCCAACCCTTCGCCAGACCGTTGTTGACGAGGTGGAGCATGCTCCCGTACGCGCCGATACCGCCCAGCCCAAGCCCGAGCACGAGTAAACCCATGTGCTCGACGCTGGAGTACGCGAGCAGCCGCTTCACGTCACGCTGGCCGATGACGAACGTCGCTGCGACGGCGAGCGAGAGGAGGCCGAACGCGATGAGCACGGGTTGCGCGAACGAGCCCAGCCCGGCCGCCACCACAACCTCGCTCACGCGCGCGACTCCGAGGAAGGCGCAACTCGTCAGTGCGCCCGCCATGAGACCGCTGACCAGGCTGGGTGCCTCCCCGTACGTGTCTGGCTTCCAGGTATGCATCGGGGCGAGTCCCATCTTGGTGCCAAAACCGACGAGCAGGAACAAGAACGCGGCGCGCAGCCATGCCGGGTGCAGCTCGCGCGCGTGCGCGATGAGGTCGGGGAGCAACAGCGGGCGTCCGAGATCGCCTTCCCCCTGGGCGCTGGCGAGGAAGAACGTGCCCAAAAGGGCGAGTGCGATCCCGACCGACGAGACGACGAGATACTTCCACGTCGCTTCGAGCGAGCGTCGATCGCGTCGCAGGAACACGAGCGGCGCGACCGACAGAGTGGTCGCCTCCATTCCCACCCAGAGCATCGCCAGGTGGTGGGCCAGCGCCACCACCGACGCGGCCGCGAGGAACGCGAGCAGTCCGCCCGCGAATACCCGGCCGCTGCGCGCCGCCTCCTGCCGCAGATACCCGACGATGTAAATCGCGGTGGCAAGGAACAGCACACTGGTCAGCGTGAGCACGGTGAGTCCGAGCGGATCAGCGGCCAGCCAGCCGCCGAGCGCCGGCGGCGCCGGAGCGACCCACAACGACGTCACCAGCGCGAGGTGCGCCCCCGCCACGACGAGCAGGAGCACGACAGGGACGCGCCGTCCGCGGAAGACCGGAGCGCCCAGCACCACGAGCGCTGTGACCAGGGGGATCGCGCACAGCGCGAGCAGTCGCATCAGTCCGAGAGCTCCGTCAAACGCGTCGAATCGAGCGAGTCAAACTCTCGGTTGATGTGGAATACGACGATGCCCATGATGAACACACCAACGAAGATGTCGAGCAGCACGCCAAGCTCGATGAGAAACGGCACACTCTCGGTCTGCGTCAGGCCGAAGAGGTAGATCCCGTTCTCGAGGATGAGGTAGCCCACCACCTGCACCAACGCCTTGCGCCGCGTGGTCAGCACGATGAATCCGATGATGAGCGTCGCGAGTGACACCGGCACGAGGAGCGGCTGTTGCATCGCAGCGAGCGGCAGGCGGGACGCGATGGCGAACGCGAGGGCGACCGCGAGCGCACCGAGCAGCTGCGAGGCGATGAACCCGACGATCGGTTCGATTTCGCGGCGCACCGCGGCCTCGCGAATGGCCCACGCGAGGAACCAGGGGAGCGCAATGGCCTTCACGATTACCGTTCCGATCGCGAGACTGACGGCGTGGACCGACAGTTGTGGCGCGATCAGGACCGGCAGGAGCCCGAGCAGGAAGCCCTGCGCCGCGAGCCCGCGGATGCAGCTCGAGAGCCGCGACGTGCCGAGGATGGCGAGATCCGACAGCACGACGAGCAGGAGGACGATCTGGGCGGCGTCGTGCATGCTCACCGGAGCTGCAGGATCGTCGCGACCAGCGCCAGCGCGGCCGCGCCGACGAGCAGCTGCGGCACGCGCACCAACCGGACCCGCGCCATGACCGATTCCACCACGCCCACCGCCACCGCGACGGCGCCGAGCCCGGCGAAGAGGAGGGCCAATGCCGCCGGCCCGGAGAGTCCCGCGCGGGGCACGAGCACACTCACCACGAGCACTCCGAAGAGGGTGAGCTTGAACGCGCCGCCGTAGAGAATAATCGCGAGGTCCGGTCCGCCGTGGTCCAGCACGATCACCTCGTGGATCATGGTCAACTCGAGGTGCGTCCCAGGATCATCTACGGGCACGCGCGAGTTCTCCGCCAGGAGGAGCACGAACAGACTGACACCCACGAGGCTCAGCGACGCCCCGGCGTGCGGCCACGCCGCCGCCAAAGGGGCTCCAAGGATGCCGCTCAGCGAGATATCCCCCGCCGCGAGCACCAAGGCGATGAAGCAAAGAAACATGGTGGGCTCGGCGAAGCTCGCGATCGTCACCTCGCGGCTCGCCCCAAGCCCCTCGAAGCTCGAGCCGGTGTCCATCGCGGCGAGGACGAGGGCAAAGCGCCCGAGCGCCAGCAACCCGGCGAACGCGACCATGTCACCGGCAAACCGGGCCGGCGCTGCCCGCCCGTCGAGCGGCAGGAACAGCGCCGCCACGATGAGCGCCGCGAGCGCGACGACGGGGCCCGCGCGGAAGATCACCGTCGTCGTACGGCTGTAGACCCGCCCCTTGCGGACCAGCTTCGCAAGGTCGGCGTAGAGTTGGAGCACCGGCGGGCCGCGCCGGCCGGTCAGCAGTGACTTGGTCTTCACGGCGACTCCCGGTATGGCTGGCGCCACGATCCCGAGAAGCCCCACCGCGACCAGCCCGTCGGGAGTCACGGAGTTCTGCCGCCCGCGAGCAGGTAGAGGAGCGATGCGACGACAGCGGCGCCCACCCACAGCAGGTATCGGGACAGGCCGCCGCGCTGAGTGTGACGCAGCCACGCGGCGCCGCCACGGATGCCGCGCCAGGTCGGAACCAAGACTCCATCCAACACGGGGTCGACTGCGTGCGTGGCGAATGCCTGTGCGGTACGGTGCGCGCGCACACCCGCGAACGACCTGAAGACGTCGAGCAACGGCGCTGCAAACGAACTCGCCGTGTAGGCCATGCGGGGAGTCGGGGTCGGGTAGCCGCACCCCCAAGTCGCCGCGTGCATCGGACGCCCTCCCCCCCGGCGACTCAAGCCGACGTAGAGCCCCCACGCCACCGCCAGGCTCAGGGCGAGCCCGACCGTGAACACGGTCGCGGGTCCCGCGGCGGTCGTCCCGATGACGTCCGCTGTGCCGGCAGGGAGCCCGGCGACGAGCGACCCCACGCGAAGCGCGGGCGGCACGACACCGATCGGGACGAGTCCGATGAGGACGCAGGCCGCGGCGAGGACGACGACGGGCCGGATCATGCCGGGTGCGGCCTCGTGAGGATTTATTGCCAACACGTGCCGGGGCGTCCCCAGGTACATCACCCCTACGACCTTTACGAAACAGGCAAGGGCCAGCGCTCCAATGAGTGCCAGGACGACGATCGCCAGCCCCGCGAACTGAACCGCGTCGCTCGCGCTTATTCCGCGGAGCAGCGCCTGGTATACCACCCACTCGCCGACGAACCCGTTGAGCGGCGGGAGCCCCACGATCGCGGCCGAGCCGATCAGAAATGCCAGCGTCGTGGCGGGCATGGGACGCGCGAGCCCCCCGAGGCGGTCGATCTCTCTGGTGCCGGTCGCGTGGATGACCGCACCCGCGGCCAGAAAGAGGAGGCTTTTGAACAGCGCGTGATTGAGTGTGTGCAGCGCGGCCCCGGCGAAGCCGAGCACGGCGATGAGCGGGTGTCCGTACGCGACTCCCAGGACCCCCGCGCCGATGCCGAGCAGGATTATCCCGATGTTCTCCACGCTGTGGAACGCGAGCAGCCTCTTGATATCATGCTGCGCGAGGGCCCACACGACTCCCAGCACACCAGACAGCGCGCCGAGTGCAAGAACGACCCAACCCCACCAGGGCGGCAGCGCGCCGAACAATACAGCGGTACGCAGCAGGCCGTAGATCCCCATCTTGATGACGACACCCGACATCAAGGCCGAGACGTGTGCCGGCGCCGCGGCATGGGCCTCGGGCAACCAGGAGTGGAAGGGGACAACGCCCGCCTTGAGGCCGAACGCGATCAAGGCCACCGCCAAGATCATCCCGCCGCGGCTCGCCGAGAACGGCGCGTGCGCGGCGAGCGCGCGAAAGCTCAGATCGCTTGTTCCGCCCGCCCAGATCGCAAACATGGCGAACAGGAGCAGCGTCCCCACGTGGGTCGCGATGACGTAGATCATTCCTGCCCGGCGGACTTCACGACGCTCGTGCTCGAACACAACCAGCAAATACGCCGCCACCGCCATCCCTTCCCAGGCGATGAGGAACGGCAGCGCGGCGCGCGCAACCACGGCGAGGGCCAGGCTCGCCACGAGCACGGCGAGCAGCAGGTGAGCCGCTCCGACGGCGCGCCGCCCGCGCTCGGCTGCGAGGTAGGTCACCCCGTAAAACGCGCACGCGGAGCCCACGCTCAAAATCGCCAGGAGAAAAACCGCCGAGAGTGCATCGAGGCCGAACACCCACGGGCCGAACGGCGTCGTGGGCGCGAGGCGCACGTCGGACACCGTCTCGCCGGCCAACACCGCGAGTGCCGGCACCGCGGCCGTCAGGCACCCCGCGCCCAGCAAGACCCGGAAGAGCGCCTGCCTCGACGCGGCCAAACCGGCCAGCAAGATCAGCGTCAGGCCGACGGCGACGAGAGTCATGGGGCTTGGTGCACGCCGCTGGCCCGCCCCTCGACCGTCTGCACTCGCGCCATGATCTCCGCATCGGCCGCCCGATGAAGCAGCAGGCGCCGCAGCTCTTCGTCATGCAAGGCGAAGCCGAGTTGACCGAGAATGCGGAGGTGGCCGGGGACGTTGGCACTGATCACGGTGAACAGCGCGTGAACCGGCCGGCCGTCCAAGGCGGCGAACTCCACGGGATGGCGCAGCAGGCACAACGTGACGAACGGGGCAGCGACGTGAAGCAAAATCGGGTTCCGAACATGCGGAATGGCGATGCCATCGCCGATTCCCGTGGAGCCCATCGCCTCTCGCGCTTCGAGGGTCGTGACCAGAAACTCTCGATCCACGTCGGCGGGCAGCGGCAGCCGCTGCACGATCTCGTGCAGCACGCTCGCCTTATCCTCGCCGCCCACGTCGCGATGAATGCCGCCGCTGGACAGCAAAGCCGATAATGGCGGCACCTGCTCCGGTCGGCGCTGCGCCTGCTCGAGCAGCGCGCGCGAGACCGGGACGCCGTTTTCCGTCGCCCACTCCCACACCTCAATCGCGTTCAGATAGAGGCGCTCGTCCGCCCGATGGACGGGGAGGGCGCGACGGGCAATCCAGCGTCGCACCGTGGCCTCATCGACCCGTAAGTACGACGCCGCCTCGCGCACAGTGAGCTGCATTTTATGGGATCACCGGCATCCCCGGGGACGTCTCTCGCGCGACGGTCGGCGTCGCAAACCCGGGCCGTTGCACCGAGGGCAGCCCGAGGTGAGCCCGGGCGCGATTCAGCGCATCATCGATGTTGCCGTGGACGTTCTCCTCGCCCAGCTCGTCGTACATCCCCGAGCGCTCGAGCGCGACGACCGGCTGGGCGTGCACGTCCGACAGAATGACGAGCGTCCCTTCCTTGCGGCTGCGCTGCACCACGTCGCGCAGCGCGTGCAGCCCCGTCGAGTCGATCACGGGCACGTGCCGCAGCCGCAGGATCAGTACCTTCGGCCGCCCGGCGATCCGCCCAACCCGGTCCTTGAACATCTCGGCGGCGCCGAAAAAGAACGGTCCGGTGATCTCGTACACCTGGACCCCCTCCGGCACGACCCGCCGCCCCACCGCGTTCGGGTCCGTCTCGAAGTCGTCCGTCGGGTCCTCGAACTCGTGCGTGAGGACCTTGATGTTCGTCACCTCCGCCATGCGGCGCATAAAGAGGAAGGCGGCGAGCACCATCCCCACCTCGATGGCCACCGTGAGGTCCACAAGGACGGTGAGCAGGAACGTCGCCAGCAGCACCGCCACGTCGCTCTTGGGCGCCCGGAACTCCGACACGAACGTGCGCCACTCGCTCATGTGGAAGGCCACGACGACGAGGATAGCCGCGAGGGTCGCCAGCGGAATCAGCGCCGCCCAGCGGCCGAAAAAGAGCGTGATGAGCAGCAGCGTGACGGCGTGCACCATCCCGGCGACGGGGGTCGCGGCGCCGTTCTTGACGTTGGTCGCGGTGCGCGCGATCGCGCCCGTCGCCGGCATCCCGCCGAACAGCGGCGACGCGATGTTCGCCACGCCCTGCGCCACCAGCTCCATGTTGGAGCGGTGGCGGCCGCCGATCATGCCGTCCGCGACTACCGCTGATAGCAGCGATTCGATTCCACCAAGCAGCGCGATCGTGAACGCCGGCCCCGCGAGCGAACCGATGATCGCGAGGGAGAGGTGCGGGATACGCGGCAGCGGCAGTCCCGCGTGGATCGCGCCGAATCGCGCGCCGATCGTCTCGACGGGGAGGTGCAGCAGCTGGGCCAGCGCGGTGGTCACGATCAACGCGACAAACGGGCCGGGAATGCGCGTGGAGATCCTGGGCCACAACAGGATGATCGCGAACGCCGCCGCGGCGAGCGCCACCGCCCATGGATTGACCGTGTCGAACGCGTGCACGTACGCGTCCCACTTTGGCAGGAACTCCGAGGGAACCGACTGCATCTGCAGACCGAGGAGGTCGCGGACCTGGCTCGAAAAGATGATCAGCGCGATGCCGCTGGTGAATCCGATCGTCACTGGATACGGGATGAACTTGATTGCGGCGCCCAGTCGCAACAGGCCGAACGCCACCAGGATGAAACCCGCCATGAGCGTGGCCACAACCAGCCCATCGACGCCGTACTTGAGCACGATCCCTGAGACGATCACCACGAACGCCCCGGTCGGCCCGCCGATCTGCACCCGTGAGCCGCCGAGCAGCGAGATGAGGAAGCCGGCGACTATGGCGGTGTAGAGCCCGCGCTCGGGGCTGAGCCCGCTCGCGATGGCGAAGGCGATGGCGAGGGGGAGCGCCACAATGCCGACGATGACGCCGGCGATCACGTCCCGGGTGAGCTGGGCCCGGTCGTAGTCCTGGACGGTCGTGAAAAACTTGGGGACGAGCACGGCGCGGGGATAATAATAGATTCCGGCATGCACACCATCGCCGCGCTCTTCCTTGTCTTCACCCTACAGCAGCCGCTACCACCCGATTCGGCCGTGCGTGCCTTACTGGCGACCCGGGTGCGAAGATTCCCCGACACCGCCAGGCACGGCGAGGGCATCGTCGTCGGGTTGCTGGACGCGAATGGCGCCCGCCGCATCGTCGCACTCGGCGTCGATTCGAACGGCGTGTTCGAGATCGGCTCGATCACCAAGACGTTTACGGCAACCACCCTCGCCGACATGGTCGTCCGCGGCGAGGCGCGCCTCGATGATCCCGTCGCCAGGTACCTGCCGGCCAGCGCGCACATCCCGTCGCGCAATGGACGCCAGATTACCCTGCTCGATCTCGCCACTCAAGTCTCCGGCCTGCCCCGGATGCCGTCGAACTTCGCACCGCGCGACTCGACGAATCCCTACGCCGACTATTCCGTCGACCAGATGTACGCATTTCTGGCCGGCTATCAGCTGCCGCGCGACATCGGTGAGACCTACGAGTACTCGAACCTCGGCATGGGCCTGCTGGGCCACACGCTCGCGCTGAAGGCGGGGCTGAGCTACGAGGACCTCGTACAGCAGCGCGTGCTGATGCCGCTCCACATGAGCGAAACGGCCATCACGCTGACGCCGCCCATGCGCCGCCGGCTCCAGCGGGGACACGACGCCGACGGCAACGTCGTCGCCAATTGGGACCTGCCGACGCTCGCGGGCGCGGGGGCGCTCCGCTCCACCGCGAACGACATGCTCACGTTTCTGGCGGCGAATCTCGATACGACGGCGCGGCCCCTGGCCCGCGCGATGCGCGACGCCCGCACGCCGCGCCGCGAAGCCGGCAGCCCCACCATGCGGATCGGCCTCGCGTGGCACATTCTCGCGCGACCGAGCGGCAGCATCGTGTGGCACAACGGCGGGACGGGGGGATATCGCTCGTTTGCCGGGTTCGATCCGGTGCGTCGAGTCGGCGTGGTGGTCCTGTGCAACAACGGCAACGAAAGCATGGACGACATCGGCTTCCATCTGTTGGATCAGACGCTCCCGCTGCGGCCGCCCCCGGCACAGCACACCGAGGTCGCAGTGGACTCGTTGATCTTGCAGCGCTATGTGGGGGAATACGAGCTCGCCCCGGCATTCCACCTCGTCATCACACGCGAGGCCGCACACCTGTTCGCTCAGGCGACCGCGCAGCCGCGGTTCGCGATCTTCGCGGAATCGGATTCGACGTTCTTTTGGAAGACAGTCGACGCTCAGCTCACGTTCAGGCGGGACGGGCTCGTGCTACATCAGAACGGCCAGCACGTCCCGGGACGGAAACTGCCGTGACATGAGCCTGTCTCTTATAGCGCGATCCTCACCAGGTGCGCGCCGGCGCCGAGGACGCCGGCAAGGTCAGCACGGATCGAGTCAGGCGCGCCCACGAAGTCGAGCAGGATTCGACGTTCGTCGCCCGTGAAGAAGAGCCGGCCGCCGATGGGGCTGATGCTGGGGCCCTCGTTCTCCGCTACGAAGCTCCCTCCCACTTTCGCTACCGGCGCATCGTTGACCGAAACGATCTCATCCCAAGACCTCGCGGTGTTGAACCAGCCGGTGGAGCCCTTCAGCTCGGCGCTCAGGACAGCGTCGTGAACCGAGAGATCCACGTCCTCATAGTAGGTGTCGACGCCCATCTCCGCCGCATGGTGCAGCACCGCATGCAGGTCCGCCGCGGCATCGTCGAGCTGTACAGTGGCGATCGTGTTGTTTAACCCGGAGCCCGGCTCCCCGGTCACCTGAAAGTCCAGGCGCTGCTGTCCATCCGTCACGAAGCCCGTCGCGGCCGCCACGCCCTCTGCGTCCGCCACGTTGTGAGTGATGGTGTAGTCGACAAACGGCCCGCTGCCGCCGGGCCCCGTAACCACGCCGCGCACCGCCGTCGTACCCGGCGCACTGGCGTCGAACAAGTCGAGCTGCCCAATGGCCGTGGCCGGGCAGGCGATCGACCCGTCCGGAGCACGCCGGTAGAGCACGACCCGGACGCCCGTGGCTGGGGCGCCGGAGTCGCCGCTCTCGGCGTAGCGCTGCGACGCGCAGGTGAACGCGAGCGTCTTCCCGAGCAACGAATCAGGAATGAGCGGCGCACCCGCCGCAGGTGCAGCCAATATCGCTCCAAACCGAGAGACGTCGACCGAAAGCACAAGCGGCGAGGCGAAAACGGTGTTGACCACGGCAACGCTCGTGCCAAGCTCGCTCAGGTCCGCGAGCGGCCCGGTCGACTCGCCGCACCCCGCGGCGGTGAACACCAGTGCAATCCAGGCGATCGGTCTCATTGTGGCTCGCTCTGCTTTCCTCTACTACCCACGCCAGCCTGGACCGCGTCACAGCCTAGTTGCCGATCGGCTGCGGGGCCCGGAGCTCCACTGGCCGCGGCTCGATCGCCGGCAGCTTCTTCGCCTTGAGCGCCGCGTTCACGCCCGGCAAGGCATCACGCAGGGCGGCCTGGGCCCCGAGCAGGTGCCGCTGCAACTCCGCCGCGAACAGCGCGAATACGTCGTAGACCTGTCGCGGCGGCCGGCCGTCCGCCGACTCCGCCATCCCCCCCAGGGCGCTGAGGCGCTCCGTCACGCGCTGCCCGTAGATCAGCTCATCCTCCACATCCTGATTGCGGATCTGGTACACGGAGTCCTCGATCCCGGCGAGCCGGTCAGCGACCGCACGGGCCCCGGTACGCGCGCCGCCGCTGAGACTCGGCAGCCGATCCTCGATCTGAGCGCGGGTATTGCGTAGCGTCCGGATTGTCATCGTCGCCGCGTTGACGGTGTCCCGCAGCTGCTTGAGGAACCGGAACTGCTCGGCCAGGTCGATGGTGCCGGCATGGCCTCGCGGGTCGGGGCGCACCTGGAGCGGCTGGACGTATTCCTTCCCGCCCACGCGCAGTCGCAAGCGGTACGTCCCCGGCAGCACCATCGGACCCTGGGTCGAGATGCCGTGCATGCCCCAGAATTCCGCAGGGCCGAGGATCCGCAGGTTCCAGGCGAACAGATTGAGCCCTGCCTTGGCCGGCACGCGCGGCGGCGACGAGGGCCGGCGCGGCCACGCCTTGTCGGCGTCCTTGAGCGTGTCGCCGACGATCGAATCGACTTTCACGCTGTCGGTGATCCCCGCGCGGTGCAGACTGTCGGTGCGCACGCGCTTCACGCTGTCCGCGCGTAGGCTGTCCGTTCGCGTGGCCGAGTCCTGAGCGCTTGTGAAAGTGCGGATCACCTGACCCGCGGAGTCCAGGACGTCGAGCGTCACCTCCGCGCCGCCGGTCTTGAGCCAGTAGTAGACCACCGCTCCGCTGGGCGGATTCTTGCCGACGGGGTGCGCCGCGTTCTCTCCGAACCCGAAGCCGCCGCCCCAGTCCACCCGATATGCGTCCCGGGGCCGGTACAGGTGGGTGTCGCCGGCGAGCACCGAGTCCGCGAGCTGCCGGAGCGGCGAGATGTCATCCAGGATCCAGAAGGAGCGGCCGTGGGTCGCCGCGATCAGGTCGCCCTCCTTGATCGCGAGATCGTGCACCGGCACGGGCGGCAGGTTGCGCTCGAGCGACTGCCAATGTCCACCGCCGTCGAACGACACGTACACGCCGCGTTCGGTGCTCGCGAATAGGAGCCCGGCCCGCTCGGGATCTTCGCGGATCGAGCGCGCCCATTCCGTCACCGGTATGCCGCTGACGATCGGGGTCCACGTGCGGCCGAAGTCAGTGGTCTTATAGAAATAAGGGGCGGGATCGCCCAGCTGGTAGCGGTTCGCGGCGACGTACGCGGTGCCCGCCGCGTGCGGCGACGCCTCGATGATCGAGATGCGCGTGAACGGCTTTACGTCCGGCGGCGTCACGTTCGTCCAGGTACGGCCGCCGTCTCGTGTCAGGTTGATGAGTCCATCGTCCGAGCCCGCCCAGATTACGCCACGCGTGACCGGCGACTCCGCGAGCGCGAAGATCGTCGCGTAGTACTCGGCAGTCGTCTGGTCGAGCGTGATCGGCCCGCCCGACGGACCGAGGGTTGCGGGATCGTGCCGGGTCAGGTCGGGCGAGATCGCGGTCCAACTCTGGCCGTCGTCGTGCGACACGAACAGCACGTTCGCCCCGATGTACAGCGTGTTGGGATCGTGCGGCGAGACGAGCAGCGGCGCGGTCCACTGGAAGCGGTATTTGCCCTCACCTGCGGCGTGCCCGTCGGGGGAGTCGGGCCACGGATTCACGATGCGCCAGATTCCGGTGGCGTGATCCACCCGGGCGAGAAACCCCGAGTTGTCCCCGCCGAAGGTCACGTCGGGCGTGTCGGACCGTGCCTGGATATAACCCGATTCTCCTGCCACGTCGTACCATTGCGAGCGGTCGATCCCGCCCGGCCAGCGGCTCGGCCCGCACACGCCGGAGTTGTCCTGCTGCGCGCCGCACACGTGATAGGGGAAGTGGTTCGTCGTGGCGACGTGGTAGAACTGTGCCGTCGCGAAGTCCTGATCGGTCCACGTCTTGCCGCCATTGAACGACACCGTGGCGCCGCCGTCGTCGCCCAGGATCATCCGCTGCGGATCGTTCGGCGCAATCCATAGCGCGTGGGTGTCGCCGTGCAGTACGTCGAGCTGCCGGAACGTGCGGCCGCCGTCGCGAGACCTGTAGAAGATGACGTTGGTGGCGTAGACGGTGTTGGAATCGTTCGGGTCCGCCGTGAGCTTCATGTAATACCAGGCGCGCACCCGCAGCTTGTGGTCGTGGTTGATCCACGTCCACGTGGCTCCGCCGTCGTCGGAGCGGTAGACGCCGCCCGAGTCGGCCTCGATCAGCGCCCAGATCCGCGACGGCTTGGCCGGCGACACAGCGAGACCGATGTTCCCGAGCAGTCCGTGCGGCAGCCCGGGGTTCTTCGTGAGCTCCTGCCAGTGGGCGCCGCCGTCCGTGGTCTTGAAGACGCCGCCGCCCTTACCTCCCGAGACCAGCTTCCACGGGAAGCGCTGCGCCTGCCAAAACGCGGCGTAGAGCACGTCAGGGTTCGTGGGGTCCATGGCGAGGTCCGAGGCGCCCGTGGAATCGTTGCGCGCCAGGACTCTGGTCCACGTCTTCCCACCGTCGGCCGACTTGTAGATGCCGCGCTCCGGGTTGGGGCCGAAGGCGTGCCCTTGCGCGGCCACGTACACCACGTCGGGGTTGGTGGGGTGCACGCGGATGCGGGAGATCTGCTGCGTCTCGGCGAGCCCCAGCGAGGTCCACGTCCGGCCGCCGTCCGTCGTTTTGTACACGCCGGAGCCGGGAGACACGTTGCCGCGGATCGCGTATTCGCCCGTGCCCACGTAGACGACGTCGGGGTTGGACTCGCTCACGCCGATCGCGCCGATCGTGCCGCCAAAATACTTGTCGCTGACCGGGAGCCACGTCTGCCCGCCGTCGGTGGTCTTGAAGACGCCGCCGCCGGTCGTGCCCATCCAGAACTCGTTCGGGCGGGCGGCGGAACCAGACACGGCCACCGAGCGGCCACCGCGAAAGATCCCGATCTCGCGCCATTTCAGCGCGGCGAATACGGTCGAGTCGTACGGGGTTTGAGACTGGGCGGTGAGGCTTGAAGCGACGAGGTAGCACAGCGTGAGGACGCGCAGCGAAGACACGGCGAGCCTCCAGGTGGAGTGGAATGGTGAGAGGCGCCGGTCGGAATCGAACCGACGAATCGAGGTTTTGCAGACCTCTGCCTTACCACTTGGCTACGGCGCCAGGCCGACAAAAGTCACCAAAACACACGGCTTTCTCAACCCCGGACATTCTCCATTAAGTTCTGTCGCGTCCGCCCGATGCTACTCTCCCGTGGAGGAGCAATGGAGCTCGCCCAGATCACCAACGTCGTGCACGACATCGACCGGGCCGTGAAATTCCACCGCGACACGCTCGGCCTGCCGCTCCTGTTTCAGGCGCCGCCGTCCCTCGCGTTCTTCCAGGTCGGCCCGGTGCGCCTCATGCTGTCACCACCAGAAACCGCGGCGCAGGATCATCCGGGATCGGTGCTGTACCTGCGCGTGAAAGACATCGAGGGCGTGCATCGCACGCTGGCGGGGAAGGGCGTGAAGTTCGTGGATACACCGCATCGCGTGCACGAAGCGGCCACCTACGACCTATGGATGACGTTCTTTCATGACCCCGACAACAACCCACTCGCGCTCATGGAGGAGAAGCCAAAGCTGAAGGCTTCCTGAACGACGACACGACCGCGACGCCGGCGACGAGAATGTTGGCGACGATGATGGGAAGCGAGTGGATCATGACGCCGTACAACGCCCACAGCCCCGCCGCGACGCCCTGCACGCGCCTGAGCCCCACCGGCGTCCTGGTGAAATACGAGACCAGGAAAACGGCGGTCGCGAGCCAGCCGATCCAGTCGAAGTGCGCCGTCATACCTGCCCCTTGAGGAGCTCGAGGACAGCGACGTGCCCCTTCGTGGCGGCCAGGCCGATGGCCTCGTTGGGATCGGCGCCGCGCCCCAGCAACAATTTGACCGTTTCCGCCTGTCCGAAAAATGCCGCGAGGCCGAGCGGCGAGAACCCATCGCTGGAGCGTGCCTCGAGCAGCGCCGGATCCTGCTCCAGCCACTCGGCGACGCGCGCCGTCCGTCCCACCGAGGCGGCATCGAAAATGTCGAGCGCCGGTTCGGCGCCAAGCAGCACGGCAACGGCCTCGGGCTTGTGATGGTATTGCGCGATCAGGACGGGCGTGTGGCCCCGCTCATTGCGCACGCTCGCGAGTCCGCGGTCGGCGTTGAGTAACTCCCGCACTCGCGCCGTATTCCCCGCTCGGACGGCGTCAAAGATCTCCCGCGACGGCTCCATCGGGGCTCCTGTCAGAATGAGAAACCTTTCCGCACCGTGAACGCCCACCGCTTCCCGGGCATGCCCTGCCCGAATCGGTAACCAAACGCCATCTCCGCCACGTCGCCACGCACCGCCCGCGTCGGTCCCAGCCGCAGCGCCAAACCGGCGTCTCCGAACTGGCGGGCAGGTTCGCGCGCAGGTTCGCCCTGGCGCGCAGGTTCGTCAGCATACCACGCGCCGCCGTAATCGAGAAACGGCGCGACACCCACCGCCATCAGGCCCAGGATGCCGTCGGCGACCAGAACGCGGTCCTCGAACACGAACCAGGTCGTGCGTGTGCCGGTGAAGGCGTGCGCGCCGAACAATCTGGGCCCGCGCTGCAAATTCCACGGATCGAACTCTCTGCCGGGCTTCGGATGTGTCACCACCCCACCTTCGGCATGCACAATCAGCGTGTGACCAGGGATGTTCTGGCTCACGACGGTCAGCTGTCCGAGCGTCCGAGTCGTGTCCAAACCGTTGGCGGCGAGGTTCAGGAGCGCGAACCCGCGCTTCCAGACGGCGGACGTTTGTCCACTGATCTCGTAGCCGACCCCGGACTGTACCACGAGGCCTGCCCGGAACGTGGGTGAAAGGTCTACGTCTTCACGCCGCGCATAAGAGTTGAAGTGCTCGAGCATCTGGAACCGCACCGACCCGAGCTCGATGCCGGCCCGGACCGCCGTGAACACGGAATACGGAACCGACGTGGCACCGATCGTGTCAAAGTCCTCCCGCCGCCACTCCAACCCACCCCACAGCCGGGTGTAGCTGTGGCTGGTCGCGTGCGCCGCGATCCCGCCGATCACGCCCACGCGAAGCACGTGATGGGTGGTTGTACTGTCGACGAGCGAGTCGTCGCGAAACTGGAGCACGCGCTCCCGCGCCGCGTCGCCGTAGGTCTCGAGCGAATGGGGCGCCGCGGTCTCGTGAAACGGCAGGCCGAAACGCCATTCCCCGCGCAGGCCGTCGGAGAGGTCCCGGTAGCGCAGTGCGAGCATCGTGCGGCGGCCGAAGAACTGTTGATTGACGAAATCGAGATCCAGATGGCTGCGATCCGGGTTGCGGCCGTACATCACGACCAGCTGCGTGGCCGTGCCCAGAAAATTCTTCTCGATCAGGCCGACGTCCCATGTTTCGTCGCCGGCCGCGCTCGAGAAGCTCGCCTGTGGCTGCGTGCTCCAACCGTCCGACGTGACCGCGCGGAGCGCGAGCTGTCCCCCCGGCTGGGACCGAACCGTGTCCACCCGCACCGACCGAAACACGCCGAGGGAACGCAGCGCGCGTTCGCTTTCCGCCACGCGGGCCGAGTCGAACGGATCGCCGCTGCTCAGGAGCAGGCGCCGGCGGATCACCCAGGGCCGCGTCCGTACGTGCAGCCGGTTCGCCAGGTGCGCGACCCAATCGGGTGCGGCGTCCTGGCGGTCGAAGATGTTGCCGTTCACGACGATGATTGTGTCTATCGTTGGACGGTCGGACGGCCGGACGGTCCGACGGTCGGTCTGAGCGGCCAGATGGCCGGGCGGCCCGATGGCCAGCGACAGCACGATGGCTACCACAACACCGGCCGTCCGGCCGTCGGGCCGTCCGCCCATCAGGGTCTCACCCCATGGATCCGTTGACGCAGTCGATAGGTCGCGTGCCTGCTGGAGTCATTCCACGCCGTGAAATACAGCGTCGCGGCGATGCGGCCCGCGATCTGGCGCGAGCCTCGCGTCTGCATCGTGTACGTGCCGCGCACCGAATCGGGCCGCAGCGGCCGGCACAGGCAGGTCACCGTCCCCCACGCGGGGATCGCGTCACCGAGCGAATACGAATGATTGGCCGAGAGGGTCCGTGCGTCCCCGAGATCGAGGGCGACGCTCAGCGAGTACTCGTCACCGAGTGCATCGCTGGGATCGAAATCGAATCGCGCGAGCAGGACGTCGTGGCGGTCCTGGGCGGTCGTATCGACCCGCAAGTGGACGATCGTGTAGCGTGCATCAGGTTCCGCAATGATGCGGCCATGCTGCTCCCACCGCCCTGCTTGTTGTACGCCCTGGGTATCGCCCGGCCGCGGCATAAACTCGCAGCCGGTGATCGCGAGGATCAGTAGATAGTGAGGTACCGCTCGAATTCCCACGTAACGTCAAAAGATATACCCCACGGCCACCCCGCGGCCGTAGGGTATATCCAGGCGGCTCCCGCCGTGGCGTCAGTACAGGTACGCGACGCCGAGCGCGACGCTGACTTGATCCTTCTTGCCGCCGAACGCCGCCAGGGTGGACCGATCGTATCTGACCTCGGGCCTGACGACGGCATTCGGCCACGCGCGGACGTTCAACGTCGCGGTGGCGCTGCCAAACTTGTGACCCGTGTTCGCAGGGAAGCCGAAAGACCCGCTCGTGCGCGCGCCGTTCTCGTCGTCCACATAGTCGCCCCGCAACGTCAGGCCGAGGGATGGCCCGAAATCGTACATGAGCCAGCTGCCGAGCGCCCACCACTGCGCATCCTGTCCGGGGGCCGGCAGCGCGGCATTCGCCTGCTCCCGGCCGTAGTCACCCTGTACCCACAGCTGCGCCGCGCCCAGCTTCCGCCAGACCAGTGCGTCGACGCCGTAGCGGTTCGCCGTGTTGTCCCCGGTCTCCTCCGGACCCCAGAACCCGACGAGGCCAATCGAGGTGAGCGTGTCGGGGGAGATCCCCACGCGTCCCATCAGCGATTTGCGCGTGTTGTTGTCCGAAACCTGGTCCCACCCGTTGATCACCCGGAGTTGCACGTCAACGTGCTGATTGAGCTTCGTTTCGACGCTCACACCCAGCCCGGTGAAGTTCTCGACGTAGATGAACTGGTTGCCCTCCGACCAGTTGGGGTTCGCGGCGGTCTCGATGACCTCCAGACCCATGAGGGTCGGAATGCGCCCCGCCTTGAACTGCACCCCGCTCCCACTCGCGGTTGGGAGGTTGAGGGTGACGTAGAGGTGGGGGATATCGCCCTGGGTGCCGAGGTCGAGCGCCCCTCCCCCGGACTTGATCACGGTGGCGTTCTGGCCGAACAGGACCTCGGTGTGGAATCCCGCGCTACGCTTCGCAGGGTCGTACGGCTTGTCCAGCACGACGCCGAACGCGTTCAGGGTGAACCGGTTTTGCAGCCGATCGTATAACCGCCCGACGATGATCGTATCCCCAGCGCTGTGTCGGGAGTAGACGTAGGACGCCTCGGCCCAGCCGGTGAGCTTGAGTGGCGGCGGCGTTTGCGCCGCCAGCGATGCCGTCACGAACAGCAAGCCGGCGAGTGCGACGACGCGCATCAGATCGGCTCCGGCTGCGACTCGAAGGCTGGCTCGGCGGGCACGGTCACGGGCTGCTCGTCGAAGACCACGACCGTCGACGCCTCTGGGGCGTTGGGGTAGCCCTCCACACCCATTTCGGGCACGTCGAGCCCCAGTTCCTCGATTTCCGCCGACACGCGATGGCCGCCCACGACGAGGCCGGTGACCTTGTACGCGATGTACGCCATGGTCCCCACGGCGACGAAGTTGGCCACACCGCCGACCAGCTGGGCCACGAGCTGCGAAGCGTCGCCGTAGAACAACCCGCGGACCGCGCCGTCGACGCCATTCCAGCCCGCTCCGTAGGTACCGTCGGCGAGGAGACCGACCGACAGAACTCCCCAGAGGCCGCACACCCCGTGCACGGAGATGGCGCCCACGGGATCGTCGATCTTCAGTGACCGCTCGATGTAGACCACCGCCGCGCAGACCAGCACTCCGGCTACCCCGCCGATCAGGACGGCGGATGGGGCCGTCACGAATGCGCATGGCGCGGTAATAGCCACGAGTCCCGCGAGTGTGCCGTTCGCGAGCATTGACGGATCGGGCTTGCCGTACTTGAGCCACACGTAGAGCATCGCCGTGATCCCTCCAGCTGCCCCAGCCAGCATCGTGTTCGTCGCGATGACGCCGATGCGCAGGTCAGAACCCGCCAATGTCGATCCGGCGTTGAAACCGAACCACCCGAAGGCGAGGATGAACGTGCCGACCAGCGCCATCGGGATGTTGTGCCCCGGGATGGCCTTCACGCTTCCGTCGGCGCCGTATTTGCCACGCCGCGGGCCGAGCAAAATCGCCGTGACGAACGCCATGACTCCGCCCGTCATATGCACGACGGACGATCCCGCAAAGTCGACGTGGCCGTGTCCCAGCCCGAGATTCTTGCCGAGCATGGCGAGCCAACCGCCGCCCCACGTCCAGTTGGCGTAGATCGGATAAATGACGGCGCCGACGAACACGCTGAACACCGCGAACGCGACGAATCTCCACCGCTCGGCCAGCGCTCCCGTCGGGATCGTGGCGGCAGTGTCCATGAACACCATCTGGAACAAGAAGTAGGCGAAGACCGGCGCGGTGTAGGCGACGCCGGTGAGGAAGAACCCGGTTCCTCCGAACAGACCCCACGACTTCCCGCCGATCGTCACCGCGACTTCGTGTGACAGCTGATCGTAGCCACCCAGCGTGGCGAGCGGCCCCACGCCCCCCGCTTGGAGGGCGAAGCCCACGGCCCAGTAGGCCAACATCGCGATGCCGTACACCATGAAGTTCATCGTCATGGTGTGCGCAGCGTTCTTCGCGCGGGTGAAGCCGGTCTCGACCAGCGCGAAGCCGGCCTGCATGAACATCACGAGGAAGCCAGCGACCAGCGTCCAGACGAAGTTGATGGCTACGGTATTGGCGTCCATGTCCCCCCTCGGCGGTTCGTGGTGTCAGTGGATTCGTGCATAATATGCACGAATCTGTGGACACTCTGCAACTGTCACTGCATGGCAAGCGCACGACCGGAACATCATTCGTGCATTATATGCACATATTAGCATACATCATGCCATCAGGCCAACGGGGAAAGTAGGGGAGCGGGGAGTGGGAAACCGGGGGGGACGTTCAGTACTGGGCCAGGTAGCGCTCGACCTCCCATTCGCTCACTCGGCCGATGTATTCCTGCCACTCCTCACGCTTCGCTTCGACGAACCGCTCGTAGATGTGTGCGCCGAGCGCGTCCCTGATGACATCGTCGTTCTCGAGCATGTCGAGCGCCTCGTGCAGGTCGCGGGGCAACTCGTCGATCCGGTACTTCCGGCGCTCGCGAAAGCTCATCTCGAAGATGTTCTTATTCACGGGATCTGGCGGGGTCAGCTTCTTCTGCAATCCGTCGATCCCTGCGGCAAGTTGCACCGCAAGCGCGAGATAGGGGTTCGCCGATGGATCCGGCATGCGCAGCTCGCAGCGGGTGCCAATGCCGCGACGGTCGGGGATGCGCACGAGCGGGGAGCGGTTCCGCATCGACCACGCCACGTTGGTGGGGGCCTCGTAGCCGGGGACGAGCCGCTTGTAGCTATTGACGAGCGGATTCGTGACCGCGCAGAAGCCGCGGGCGTGCTTCAGCAGCCCGGCGATGTACTGCAGCGCCACGGCGGACAGCTCCCATTTCGCCTTGGGGTCGTGGAACGCGTTCGCGCCCTTCCGGAACAGTGACTGGTGGGTGTGCATCCCCGAACCGTTCTGACCGAAGATCGGTTTGGGCATGAACGTCGCCAGGAAGCCGTGGCGGTAGGCGACGTTCCTGACGACAAAGCGAAACGTGGCGAGATTGTCGGCCGTCGCCAGCGCCTCGGCATAGCGAAAGTCGATTTCGTGTTGTCCCGGCGCCACCTCGTGATGGCCCGCTTCGACCTCGAATCCCATGGCGACGAGATCCTTCACGATCAGGCGGCGAATCTCCTCGGCGCGATCGACGGGCGTCTGGTCGAAGTAGCCGCCGTGATCGTGCGTCACGGTGGTCGGCTCACCGTCCGCATCGAGCTGAAAGATGAAGAACTCGGCCTCGACCCCGGCCATCATCTCGTAGCCGAGGGCTTGGGCTTTCGCGATCTGGCGCTGCAGCGCCTGGCGCGTGCAGCCGGCGAACGACGACCCATCCGGATTGTAGATGTCGCAGATCACGCGCGCGACTTTGCCCGCGGCGTCGCCGTTGGGGAGGACGCGGAACGTCTCGAGGTCGGGCCGCAGCACCATGTCCGACTCTTCGATCCAGACGAAGCCCTCGATCGACGAGCCGTCGAACATGATATCGCCCTCGAGCGCCTTTTCGAATTGGCTCGCGGGTACCTCGACGTTCTTGTTGACGCCGAGGATGTCGGTAAACTGCAACCGGAGAGAGGATACGTCTTGCTTCTTGGCCGCGTCGAGGATTTCGCGTTTGGTTGGCATTGAGATTTAGGGGCGGTAAAGGGGCGGTAGGTGTACCGCCTCCTACCGCCCCCTATACCCCCTACCGCCAGTTGTCAGGCGTCGTAATACAGGAAGAACTCATACGGATGCGGCCTGAGTGCCACCGCGTCGACATCCTTGACTCGCTTCATGGTGAGCCAGGTATCGATGAGGTCCTGCGTGAAGACGCCCCCGTCGAGCAGGAAGGCATGGTCGGCTTCGAGCGCCGCCAGCGACTCCTGCAGGCTTCCCGGCGTGTTCTTCACATGCTTCCGCTCCGCGGGCTCGAGGTCGTACAGGTCTACATCCATCGGCTTCGGCGGCTCGATCTTGTTCTTGATCCCGTCGAGACCCGCCATGAGCAGCGCGGCGAACGTGAGGTACGGGTTGGCCGAGGGATCCGGCGCCCGGAACTCGAGCCGCTTGGCCTTCGGCGAGGTCGAATACATCGGGATGCGGCAAATCGCCGAGCGGTTGCGCTGCGAGTAAATCAGGTTGATCGGCGCCTCATAGCCCGGGACGAGCCGGCGGTAGCTGTTCGTCGTCGGGGCCGCAAAGGCAAGCAGGGCAGCCGCGTGCTTGATCAGCCCGCCGATGTACCACCGCGCCGAATCCGAAATTAGCGCGTACCCGTTCTTGTCGAAGAACAGGTTGTTCGTGCCGTTCCACAGGCTCATGTGCACGTGCATCCCAGAGCCGTTGTCGCCGAACATCGGCTTCGGCATGAACGTCGCCGTGTAGCCGTTCGCCGCGCACACGTTCTTGACGATGTATTTGTACATCATGACCTGGTCCGCCATGCGCGTCAGCGTGTTGTACCGCATGTCGATCTCGGTTTGGCCCGCCGTACCGACCTCATGGTGGTGGACTTCCACCTCGATGCCCGACGCGATCATCGCCAGCATGATCTTGGAGCGCAGATCCTGCAGCCGGTCGGTCGGTGGCACCGGGAAGTAGCCCTCCTTGTGGCGCGGCCGGTGGCCCAGGTTGGGCGCACCGTTCGTGCCGGAGTTCCAGATCCCTTCCTCCGAATCGATGTGGTAGTAGCCCTCGTGCGCGTTCTGGTCGAAGCGCACGGAGTTGAAGATGTAGAACTCCGCCTCGGGTCCGAAATACGCCGTCGTGGCGACGCCACTCTTCTTCAGAAACGCTTCGGCTTTGCGGGCGACGTAGCGCGGATCGCGGGAGTAGGGCTCGCCGGTGATGGGATCCACGACGTCGCAGGTGAGCGAGAGCGTCGGGACCTGCAGGCACGGATCGACGAACGCGCTGGCCGGATCCGGCAGCAGCAGCATGTCGCTCTCGTTGATTGCCTGAAAGCCGCGGATCGACGAGCCGTCAAATCCCAGGCCGTCGGTGAACGTATCTTCCTCGAGCTCCTTCAACGGAATCGAGAAATGCTGCCAAGTGCCGGGGAGATCGGTGAACCGCACGTCCACGATCTGCACTCCTGCTTCCTTGGCGCGGCGGATCACATCCGCCGGCGACGTACCGGCGGCTGCTTTCGCACCGGCGCCGACGCTGGGTTCCAGCGTTGCTGTCATTGAGTGGGGTCTCCTTCCCGAGTCGGTGAGACGCGTTGCAAGCGGCGGGCCATTCTCGAAAGCTAGAGGGCCGGGCGGTGTAGTGTCAAGAAAGACGTGCACGAACTGCAGAAAAAACTGGCTGAGGGATTGTTAAGCATGTGGAAATGTGCAAACTGATCGGACAAAAGTGCCACATATGCGCTACAGGGCTTCCACAAAATGCAGCAGCTCCACCGCCGAAAACTCTGCGAACCGCTCCTGCATATCCTTCTCCTGCCACTCGAGGAAGATCCACCCCGTCACCTTGTGCAACTGCCCCCCCCCACCCACAAAGTGAATCCGGCCGCGCACCGCGCCGAGGGACCCGTCGGGCTGGCCTTCGAGATAGACATCCCAGTGCTGGTCGCCGCGCTTCAGCTCCCCCATGTGCTTGCCGTACTCGGTGGCTGCCATGGGCCCCTACTCTACGGGCTTTCAGGCGGCCCGCCAGTCCGCGCCCGAGTTACATTCTCCAGCCTATGACGTGTCACGCCTGCGGTGCACCACTCTCCTCCGCCGCGCGCTTTTGCCACAAGTGCGGCGCCGCGATAGCCACCGCCGGAGGCACAGCCACTGGATGGCGTGCCGGTCTCCCGTGGGCGCTCGCCGGCGCGGCCTTGGGTGCTCTGGTCGCGGTGGTCGCGATGCGCTCCGGCGCGGCGCCCGAACGGAGCGACCAACCGGTTGCGCCGTTCGCGAGCAGCAGCGGCGGTGGACGGCCGCCCGACATCAGCCAGATGTCACCGGAAGAGCGCGCGAACCGCTTGTTCAATCGCGTTATGATGCTGGCCGAGGCCGGCAAGACCGACAGCGTGCAGTTCTTCCTGCCGATGGCGCTCGGCGCGTACGCCCAACTGCCTCAGCTCGACGCCGATGCGCGCTACCACGTCGGCTTGCTGCAGCTCGCCGGCGGGGACGCCAACGGGGCACTCGCCCAGGCCGATACCATCCGGCAAGCGAGCCCCACACATCTCTTCATTTATGTGCTGCGTGCGCACGCGTACCAGGCCCTTCGCAACATCCCGGAAGAACGGCGCGCGTATGCCGACTTCCTGCGTAACGAGGCCGCCGAGTTGGCCCGGAAGCGGCCGGAATACGGCCAGGATGCACACCTCGATGCGTTGACGAGCTTCCATGCAGAGGCCGAGCGCCAGGCTCGAAGCCGCACCGGCACCTCATGACCGCGACCGCTCCCCGCACGATCCACGTTGCCCACAGTCCCGACGCCGATGATGCGTTCATGTTCTGGGCCATGGCGGCGGGCAAGATCGACACGGGCGGGCGCCACTACGTCCACGAGCTGGGCGATATCGAAAGCCTCAACCGGCGCGCCTTGGCGGGTGAGTTGGAGGTGACGGCAGTCTCGCTGCACGCCTACGCGTACCTCGCCGACCGCTATGCCCTCCTCGCGCACGGCGCCAGCATCGGCGACCGCTACGGCCCGCGCATCGTGGCTCGGGAGGTCTCGCCGGCCGATCCACGGAAGGCACTGGCCGGACGCCTGGTCGCCGTGCCGGGCGAGCTCACGACCGCATTTCTCGCGCTGCAGCTCTATCAACCAGCGGCCCGCCATGTCGTCGTCGCGTTCGATCAGATCGAAGACTTCGTCGCCGCCGGAAAGGCCGACGCAGGCCTCCTCATTCACGAGGGTCAGCTCACGTTCGCCGACCGAGGACTGCACCTGTGGGCGGACATGGGTGAATGGTGGTATCAGCAGACTCGGCTGCCGCTGCCGCTGGGCGGCAACGTTGTCCGGCGCGACCTCGGCGCTGATCTGATGCGCGCGATTGCACGCGATCTGAAAGCGAGCATCGAGTATGGGCTGGCGCACCGCGTCGAGGCGCTGCGACATGCGCAGGGCTTCAGCCGCGGTCTCGACGCAGACCGCACTGACCGCTTCGTCGGCATGTACGTGAACGCCTACACGGTGGATTATGGCGAGGTTGGGCGGCGCGCCGTCAGTGAGCTGCTGACCCGCGCCCACGCGGCACGCCTGATTCCTGCCTTCGTGGACCTGGCGTTCGTCGCAGCCGATTCCTAGCTTGGCCGTGGTTTCACAAGGAGAATCGGGTTGACCGCTCATCCGGGCATCGTCACGGTCCTCGTGGTCGATGACGAAGAGCCCATCCGGAACGCGCTGCGGAAATTCTTGAAGCAGCAGCAGTTCGAGGTCTACGCGGCGGCGTCGGCCGAGGAGGCCTTGCAGCAGCTGCGCCTCCACAAGATCGCGCTGATGCTGTCCGATATCCGCATGCCCGGCACGAGCGGCGTAGACCTGGTACCGCAGGCACTCGAGATCGAGCCCGACCTTGCCATCCTGATGCTCACGGCCGTCAACGATGCGACGAGTGCGGCGCTCTGCATGCAGCGCGGTGCGCTCGATTATCTCACCAAGCCGATCGAGCTCGCGGACCTGGGCCGGGCGGTGCAGCGCGCTATCAAGCGCCGCGAGATGCAGCTCGAGAACCGCCATCTGAATCAGTGGCTCAAGGAAGAGGTCACGACGCGCACGGCAGAGCTGCAGCGTGAACGGCATCGCCTGGAGCGTGTTTCGACCGCCACGCTCGAGGCCCTCGTCAACGCGCTCGAGGCGAAGGACCCGTACTTGCGGGGCCATTCGGCGCGCGTGGCCGACTTGTCGGCCAACATTGCGACCGAAATGGGACTGAGCGAAGAGGACGTCGAGCGCGTCCGCATGGCGGGACGACTCCACGACCTCGGCAAGATTGGAACGCGAGACGCGGTAGTTAATAAGGAAGGGCCGCTCACCGCCGATGAGTTCGAGCACGTGAAGCAGCACGTGATCATCGGCGCCCAGATCCTCGCGCCGCTCGTGCACCTCGGCGATATCGTGGCGATGGTGAAGAGCCATCACGAGCGGTTTGATGGCAGCGGGTACCCTGATGGCTTGCGTGGTGAGGACGTGCCACAGGGCGGAAGGATCATCGCCACGGCCGAGGTCTACGATGCACTCACCACGGCCCGGCCGTACCAGGAGAAAATGACGCCCGAGCAGGCGGTCGAGCGGATGGCCGATCTTTCGGGGACGGTGCTCGACCCGAAGGTCTACGAAGCGCTGGTTCGCCTCGTCGCACGCCGGGCGACGCTGGTCTTTCTCGACGAGGACGCGGGGCCCGCGCTCTAGAAAGACCAAACCCCGGGGCGAAAAGCTCCCCGGGGTTGGCGGTCGGGCGAAGTGGCCGTCACACTTCGGCCGCGACCTTTCGATTTACGTCCTGCTGCGCATCCAAGTTTCATACGATTAGATGCAGCGACGCGCTCAACGGTTGCACCTACCAGTGTTTCACCCTGCCGACTCGCGACAGCGTGATCGTTTCGGCCTGAGACCCTCGCCGCAACACGATCTTCGTGTTGGACACGCCCCACCCCATCCCCGTCGGCCCGAACGTTACGACGGGATTCGAGACTTCGAGCAGGACGCCGTGACTGGCTGGTCCCGGCGTTCGCCACCACGGCTCCCAGCCCTCCGCGCCCAGCCGATCGATTCGCAGCGTATCGGTGTCGATGACGATTCGCGCGCGAGTCGATTGCAGGATCGCACCGTTCCGGCCGACGGCGAATGCCGTCGTGACGTCGCGGACCGCACGCTCGGTCTCAATCCAGTCCATGAGACGGGCCGCGCGAGGCAGCCAGAATGCGAGAAGCAGCGCTGCAATCGCCGTCACAACGATCATTTCGAGGAGAGTGAAGCCCTTGGACATGCGCTGTTTATACGTGTCGGCGAAACCCTTCCGTCACCGGAAAAACGCGGCGAAAAGCCCGAAAACGCGCCATTTGCGGGCTAACGCCCGGGAACGGCGAGCGCTATGTTGGTGCCCGTGATGGTCTTGCCGTCCGGCATGCCCGGTGCAAACAGGACAGCGCGTGAGCACTGAACTCCGTTCTCGCGGCGGGGGTCTGCCCCACGCCGTCTTCCTGCAACGCGTGGCCGAAGAGCCGGCTACCTCCCCGGATGTCCGTCTGGGGCAGGGAGCTTTTTTGGCGCTCCGCTTTGTCGACCTGCTCGCTCCCGATCGGGAGCCACCAACTCCGGATGTGTTCCGCTATCAGTGGGCGGCCACCGAGCGCTATTGCGCCGAGCTCTCCGGCGAGGGCACGGAAGCCTCGCATCTCAGTTGCATCGTGCGGGCAGCGGGTGAGGCCCATAGCACCGGCGACATCACACTCCTCGGGCCGGCGCTGTTTGCGTACGCCCTCTACCTCGAACAGGAATCGCATTTCGACGAGGCGGAAGACGCGCTCCAAACCATGATCGATATCGGCCACGAACGGCTCGCCGTATCTGACAAGATCAGCGCGTGGATGCGGCTGGGGCGCGTGCGGCGGCTACAGGCGGATTTCGATCGCGCCGACGTGGCGTACGCGGAGGCGGGGAGGATCGCTGCTACGGTGGGCGATCAGCAGGCTATCCTCACAAGTCGCGTTGGTCAAACCAACGTCGTGTATTTCCGCGGAAACCTTGCGGAGGCAGAGCGTCGGTGGCGCTCCATCCTTGCCGATTGCGCCGGGACACCCTACCGCGGTGTCATTGCGCAGGCCGAGCATGGTCTAGGAAACCTCCTAAATCTGCGTAGTCTACCTCACGAGGGCGCTCCACACCTGTGGCGCGCATACGAGTTCTACGAAGAGGAGTCTCTGCAACTACGTGCCCTCAACGACCTCGGAATCGTACTGTTGCGACTCGGGCACGTTGAGGCGGCTGAGAGCGCTCTCGGAGAAGTCGTCCGTCGCGATCGACATGGGGAAAACCTCCTTAACGCCTTTATCGAATTGATGAATTGCGCCTCGTATCGTCGCGACCGCGTTGGTTTCGAGCGGTGGCGGGAGCGCTGCTTGGATCAGATTCCCAACGCGCCACCAAACGTCCGCGCCGACTTCAGCATGAAAGCAGGAATTGGCTTCGCGCGCTTCGGAAACGTCCGGAAAGCGGAGAATGAGCTCCGCAAGTCGCTCGAGATTGCCACCGCGCACGACTTGCACGAGCTGGTCTTCCGCATCGAGCCGATACTTGCAGGTGCGAAAGACTGCGGCGCTCCCGAACACGTCGAAAGCGCCGCGCCAGCACCTGCGTTCCCGAGCGAGTCGCTGAACGAGGTTTCAGCGTCCCTGGCGACCCTCGGCCGGTAGGACTAGTGGCAGGTGACCGGATTGCTGTTGTCGCACACGTTGCTGGTCGGTCCCGAGGCGTCGGCACAAGCCGCGGCGGTGAGGGCGAACGAGACGAGAACCAACGCTAGGGCGAAGCGGATGCAGCGTGACATGATGCCTCCGTGGTCTAGTTGAATGGTGGGGTGCGTAGCCGGCACCAACTTGAGCGGAGCGCACCGTTTCGTTTAGGGCATTTTTGCGGCATCGTAGGGCGATTTTGCGGCACTCAGGGATTATTGCGGAGGACGTGTAGGGGAATGCTGGTACTCGCAGCGGTTTCAGACCTCCAATACCAGAGACTGCGCGGCGCGATCGCGCCACGCTTCGTGCTGGCCCGCGCCCCGACGTGGGACATCGCCCTCGAGACCATCAAGGGCCGGCCCGTCGAAATCGCCGTCGTGGACCCGATGCTGGGTGGAGCGCGAGGCCAGGAAGTCGAGCGGCTCCGCGTCCTGTTCCCGTCGCTGCCGTTCATCCTCTATACGCCAATGATGACGCCCGAGCTCGCGCCCGTCCTGCTGCAGATGGGGAAATGCGGCATCACGCAGGTCGTGTTGAGCCGCACCGAAGACCACCCCGACCGGCTGCGCGATCTGCTCTCCGCGGAAGCGATGCATGCCGCGTCACACCGGTTGCTCAACCAACTGACGGCGGCGCTGGCGCCATTGCCGCCCGAGCTGCGCTGGGTCCTGGAAGACGCGCTGCGCACTCCCGGCGAGGTCCAGACGATTCAACAGGTCGCCGCCCGGGCACGCGTGGACCGTGGCACGTGCGCCCGCTGGTTCGCGCGGGCTGGCCTGCCGAGCGCGCGGGAGATCCTCGCCGCCGCGCGGGTGCTCTACGCGCACCGCCTGCTCCAGGATCCCGGCTTCACGATCGAGGACGTCGCCAAGCGGCTCGGGTACGCCCAGGCCAAAACGCTGCAACAGCACGCGCGCCGATACCTCGGCCTCACGGCCGGTGAGATGAAGCTTTCCCTGACCACCGAACAGGCCACGGCGCGCATCGTCGAGGGATTCCTGACGCCCGTGCCTCGTACCGCGGCCACTGCCTCATGATGACGTCGCCCCCCCGCAAGCCGGCAACCGTCCTCATCGTCGACGATGAGGCAGGGCTGCGGCGCGTGCTCGAGCGGTTCCTCGAGCGCCAGGGCTATCGGGTGCTGAGCGCGGGGGCGGCCGAATCGGCCTACGAGATGCTGGCCAACGAGGAAGCGGACGCCCTGCTGCTCGACATTCATCTGCCCACGATGTCGGGGCTCGCGCTGTACCTCGCGATCATTCACCGCTGGCCGGCGCTGGAGGGGCACATCGCCATCATGACCGGCGATGCCGAGGCAGAGGAAGTGCGGACCTGGCTCGATCATCATCGCTGCACCGTGATCCGGAAGCCCTTCAACCTCAAACAGGTCGCGGACTGGGTGTCCTCATCCCTGCAACAGGGCCGCGCCTCGGACGCAATGGACGCATGACGACCGTCGCCCACGCCGACCCGTTGCACGTGCTGCGGGAGTACCGCAACCTCGCGCCCTGGAACCTGCGCGATCTGTCCGTCGTGGTGGGAGCCGTCCTGGATGCGTCGGCGGTGACGCCGATCAACGCGGCTGCGCGCGCGGCGCCGAGCGAGCGGACGATCCGCTTCTACGTGACGCGCGGACTGGTGAGTCCACCGGAAGGACGAGGCACCGCAGCGACCTATTCGTACCGCCACTTCCTCCAGCTCCTCGCGATCAAGCTGCGGCAGATGGAAGGGGCCACGCTGGCTTCCATCACCAAGGACATGCACGACCAGACCGGCGACATTTTGGAGCGTCGCTGTGCGCAGGTTCTCGGCAGCTCGTTGCCGACACCCGACCGCCTGCCGCTCAAGGGCGCCGAGGGAATGCCGCGCGGGCGCTCCGGCCGCGCGCTTACGGCCTGGCTGACGCGCGACGCCGGCAAGGAAACGGGCGGCGCGACGACCTGGCGCCGGATCCCTGTGTCACGCGGCGTCGAGCTGCACCTCGACGCCGATCATCCGCTGGCCCGCCTCGGCCCCGACGACCACGGCCTGGCCGAATCCGTCCGCCAGGCACTCGCGAAACTCCTGCCGCACAGCCCGTAATACATCTGTACGGGCGCAGCATGCTGCGCCCCTACCATTACCGGAGACGATATCATGTGGGTGCTGCTGATTCTCATTGTCGTCGTTGGCCTGTGGGTGGTCAGCGCGTATAACGGCCTCATCTCGCTGAAGAATCAGACCGTCAACGCATTCAAACAGATCGACGTGCAGCTCAAGCGCCGGCACGATCTGATTCCCAATCTCGTCAACGCCGTCAAAGGCGCGATGGACTTCGAGCGGTCGACGCTCGAGGCGGTTGTTCAGGCACGGAATCAGGCGGTGAAGGTGAATGCGTCCGGACCGGAAGGGATCAAGCAGATCAGCCAGGCGGAGAACGCCCTGTCGGGCGCGCTGTCGCGACTGCTCGTCACGGTCGAGCGCTATCCCGACCTCAAGGCCACCGGCAACATCGGCCAGCTGCAGGAAGAGCTGACCTCCACGGAGAACCGGATCGCCTTTGCGCGCCAGCTCTACAACGACACGGCGACGCAATACAACACGAAGCAGCAGCAATTTCCCACCACGCTCGTCGCGGGCCTCGCCCACGCGGAACGGACGGACCTGTGGGAGATCGACGATCAGGCTGAACGCGCGGTACCGCAGGTTGACCTCTCCCGACGGTAATCTCTTTCAACAACAGGAAGCCAATCGCCGGCGCACGACCTGGCTGGTGATTGGCTTCGTCTTGTTTTTCGCCTGGCTGGGCTTCGGCGGCGACTACATCTGGGCGCTGTCGAGCACCGATCATCCGTTTCCGTGGCTGGGTATTCTGCTGACAGGCGCCGCGGGTCTCGCCGCGTGGTACGCCTACAAGACGGGCCCCGAGAAAGTGCTGTGGGCCACCGGCGCGCAGGAGCTGACCAATCCCCAGACCGATGCCGAGCGCAAGGTCGTCAACGTGGTGGAGGAGATGGCGATCGCCGCGGGCGTGCCGCGCCCCCGGATCTGGATCGTTCCGGACGACGATCCCAACGCCTTCGCGACCGGCCACGACCCGCTGGACTCGCACATCGCCGTGACTCGTGGGTTGCTCAAGATCTGTAACCGCGACGAGCTGCAGGCCGTGATCGGACACGAGCTCGGGCACGTCAAGAACCTGGATGTGCGGCTCATGACGACCCTCGCCGCGCTCGTTGGCGCCGTGCTGCTCGTGCGCGACGGGATGGGCCGGATGATGGGCCGGGGCAGACTGGGGCGTGCCAGTGGTCGCCGGGCAAAGGACGCGGGGCCCCTGGTGGCGATTCTCCTGGCGCTGTGGGTCATTTCGTGGATCATCGCGCCCTTCGTGACCCAGCTACTCGCGCTCGCGGTCAGCCGGCGGCGCGAGTATTTGGCGGACGACATGAGCGCGCAATTCACGCGCAATCCCCTGGCCCTTGCGAGCGCGCTCGAAAAGATCGAGTCGGCGGCGGCGCCGACCGAGTCGATCAAACGCGGCGCGGCGCATCTGTGCATCGCCGATCCGTTGGGGCGGCGCCTCACCAATCACGAGGGATGGCTCGCCGACACCTTCGCCACACATCCCCCGATGGGGATGCGGATCTCGCGGCTCAAAGGGATGGGCTACGCGCAGTTGAAGAAGGAGGGAGGCTCATCCACAAGTTTCGCGCCCGCCTGAACCGGTACAAGCTGCAAGAACGTCGTCTTGCGCGCGTGGCCCTGGCCGACGATCCCACGATCACTGCCGCCGTCCAGGCGCACATGGCGGAGCATGGCCTTTCAGAGAACGCGGTCCGGCGGCAGGTTCGGAAATACCTCGACGAGATCATCCCGCATTTCAACGTGTTGTCGTACTACAAGATCGGCTACAACCTCGCCAAGATCCTCGTCAATCTCCTCTACAAGACGAGCGTCGATTATCAGGACGAGCGCGCGCTCGAGCAGATCCCCAGGCGCGACGTCGTCGTCTACTTGATGAATCACCGCTCCAATGCCGATTACGTCGTGGTGGCGTACGTGCTCGCGCGCGGCGTGCACGTGAGCTACGCCGTGGGCGAGTGGGCGCGCGCGTGGCCACTCGAGTATGTCTTCAAGTCGTTCGGGGCGTACTTCATTCGCCGGCGGTTCCGCGAACCGCTGTACCACGCGGTGCTGGAGCGCTACGTCCAGCTCATCACGCGCAACGGCGTCACCCAGGGCATCTTCCCCGAGGGCGGGCTGTCGCGGGACGGGAAGCTGCGCCCGCCCAAGCTCGGCCTGCTCGATTACATCTGCCGGACGATGACCGATTCAGGATTCGATCGCGACATCTGGTTCGTTCCGGTGGCGTTGAATTACGACCGGGTGCTCGAAGATCGCTCCCTGATTCGCGAGTTGATTACCGCCGGCGACCGGCCCAGCCGCCTGGCGCAGCTCGGGACGGTCGTGTCCTATCTCAGCAGCAACACGGTGCGGCTGCTCACGGGACGGCTCAAGCGCTACGGCCGGGTGGCGGTGAACTTCGGCGCGCCCCAGTCGCTGCGCGCGTGGCTGAAGACGGCGCCCCCGGACATCCTGACGCGGCCGAAAAAGGAACGCCTGCCGGAGCTCGACCGCTTGGCGCGCGAGATGCTGACGCGCATCGGGGCAATCATTCCGGTGACGCCGGTCCCGCTCGCCGCCGCGGCGTTGCTGTCGTTCGGGCAGACCGTGATCACGAAGGACGCGCTGCTCGAGCGCATGGACCAGCTGCGCGACCGGCTGCAGGACGTGAACGGCAAGGTCGTGCGGGGCGGCGCGCGGATCGCCGAGGTGTGGGACCGCGCCTGGCGGATGCTGCGGATGCGCCGGCTGGTCGTCGCCGACGGCGACACCCTGGTGGTGTTACCACGCGGGCGCCCGCTGCTCGAGTTTTATGCGAACTCCATCGCGCACCTCGTGCCCATTCGCGGGCCGCGCCTGCCGTTTCACAAGGCGCACGAAGTGGACGCCAACTTGCCGAGACTCGCTAACCCCAAATAACTGAACACGTTCAAAAACAGGCCTTGACCGCCCCCTGCCGGAGGTGCGATATTAGCCATAGTTGAACGTGTTCAAAACCAGCCGCTCGGGGAGGCCGCATGGTCAGCACCTATCTCGTCTACCTCGCCTTCAGCATCGCCCTCACCGTTTGGGTGGGACACACGCTGCACAAGAACGGGCGTCCCTTCCTGCTCCACGCCTTCGACGACAATGCATTGACGGCGGACTCGATCAACAACCTGCTGCTCGTCGGCTTCTATCTCGTGAACTTCGGGTTCGTGTCCCTGGCGCTGCGAGCCGAGCCGGTCGTCGGCTTGCAGGCCGCGATCGAGCTGCTGTCGGTCAAGGTCGGGCAGGTCCTGCTGGTGCTCGGCGGCATGCACTTCTTCAACATGCACATGCTGCACAAGCTCGGTCGCCGGAGACCGTGGGTGAGCGCCGGCTCGCCGCCGCCGCGTCCCGTGTCGCCGCCGGGGCTCGGGCAGACGGTCTTACGCGGTGCCGCGTGAAGCAGCGGCCTAAAGCGGTCGCCACCAAAGCAAAGATTCTCGAAGCAGCGCTCGAGCTGTTTCGCGAGCGTGGCTACGAGGCCGCGACGATGCGGGCGATCGCCGAGCGCGCCGGCGTATCGCTCGGCAATGCCTATTACTACTTCGGCTCCAAAGAGCACCTGATTCAGGCGTTCTACGACCGCACCCATGTCGAGCATGTCGCCGCGGTCGGCGCGCAGCTCGATGATCTGAAGGACTTCAAGACTCGGCTGTTGCTCGTCATGCGGACCAAGCTCGAGACGATCGAGCCGTATCACCGGTTTGCGGGGTTGTTGTTTCGCGCGGCGTCCGATCCGGCGAGTCCACTCCACCCCTTAAGCACGGAATCTCAGCCGGTGCGCCGAGAGGCGACCGAAATCTTCCGGACGGTCGTGGAAGGATCGCGCGGCCGGATCTCGCCCGAGCTGCGGAAGGAGCTGCCGAACCTGCTGTGGCTGTACCACATGGGGATCGTGCTGTTCTGGATTCACGACACGTCGAAGGGGCGGCGGCGCACCTGGCGTTTGGTGGAGCGCTCGGTGGACCTGATCGTCAAGCTGGTCGGACTTGCGTCCCTTCCGCTCATGGGGCCGGTGCGACGCGCAGCGTTGAGGCTGGTGCAGGATCTCCGGGAGGCCCGCACGTGATCAACCTCCGGCGACGAATTCCGGCGGCACTCGCCTCCATTGGAGCAGCAGGGCTGGCCCAGGCGCTCGCCGCCTTCACGGTCGCCAAGAATCACGGATTCGGGCGAGGCGATCTCGCGTCCTACGCCTTTTGGAACCTGCTATTCGCGATCTACCTGTACGCGGCCGCGACAGTCCTGCAACCACGATTGCAGGTCCGGCGCGTTGGCGTCCGGGTTTTTGCTTGGACACTTGTCGGCGCGGTCGCCGGATTCCTGTGGACCTGGATCGTGGCCGCGGTCCTGGGTCCCTGGATCGGGGCGTTCAGTTTCCCTGTCCTCTACATCTGGACGACGGCCGCCGCACTCGCCGGGGCAGCAATTGGATGGCGTACGACGGCCGACGTCATCCCCCGCCGCGGACGCCCTTGGCTCGTCTTGTTGGTTCCTCCGGTGACGCTGCTGAGCGTCGTAATTCTCGAGGCAACGCTGTACCTCGGCAGCCGCTTCGTCTGGGGCCGCGCGCAGCCCGAAGAATTCACGTTTCCAGACGGGCTCGTAGGGCACGTATACGTAATCTTCGATTCTGTAGCTGGGCGCCCACTACTTACACGCGACCGTACTCGGATCTACCACCTTCCCGCGTCCGGCCTCTTGGTGACGAAGTCAAATCCCCCCGACGGCGGGTGGCTGGATGAACACTTCTACTATCGACGCCCTGATAGGACTCAGTCCCAGATCCGCGCAACCTGGGACGCGACGATCGCGGACACGCCAGAGAACCGAGCCGATACGACGATCGGCGTCTACTTCCGTACCTGGGGCACGCGGCTCGCCGGTCCCGGCGATCCCTGCAGAGTGCGCTACACTTCGTTCTTCGTGGGGCGCAAGATTGATGTGTTGGAGAATCGCGGAGTCGATGGCCTGCAGCAGTACGTCGACTCGTGCGACGCGGCCGCGGCGAGTAGAAAACACGAAGCCCCCAAGCCGGCGCGATAGGCCGCTTGGGGGCTCCGACACATTGGCTACCCGGAGTCGAGGGCTTGCGCCCTTCGTTCTTCTCTCCACCGCCACCTATGGACTGTTTCGTCCTCGGTAGGGCAAGCAGAGGCCCCGGCTTCCATCCCTAGGCAACCCCGTCGGGTCGCCCAGTTCACCAATGTGAGTGCTACGGGTCAGATCGGGTCGCGGACCGACCTTCCGCACTGCACGTCGAGGCACCATTTCGACGTGGCTGAGGCAACGCGACTGGCCCCAGCTGTCCGACCCGGTGAGCCTGCTCCCGGATCAACGAGCGCCTGAGCCCTTGGTTGCATCGGCGCCCTCCCCGGAATTTCCGTTCGGACTCGCTTTGAAGGCGTTGTCAGGACGCCAGGTCCCAACCCTTCCCTTCATTGCGCGTGAGGTGAATATAGGGGGGCGCGAAAAACGCGCAAGTGCCGATGTTTCTTCGGGTTAGCTCACTTCAATGTGCATGACGTGTGGAGAGTAAAGACTGCTTCTGCAACTTGTTCCGGCTCTCATCCACACGATGTGGAGTTGTGAATCCACAGCACGCACGTTCCCACATCGGGGTATTTACCCCTCGACAGCCACCTCGCAGTAGGCAAACGGCTGGTCTGAGTCGGCCGGAATGAATAGAAATCCGGCGCCACTCGTGGCATACCAACCGGCGAGCAGTTGTGTGGAGCGGCCCACCGCGGGCTCGGCAAAGAGTGCCTGGGTCCAGCGACGAATGTGACGCAGCTCCGGTGCGCGACGTGACAAGAGACTCAATGCAGCGCCGAGTCCGTGCGTCGCACGCAGAAAATGCGCCATCGCGTGGCCGCGTTGTGCGAAAATGTACGAGCGGACTCCCGGCTCATCATAGAGCAGGGTACCTTCGTATGGGTCCGCGGGCGGCGCATCCATGCGCGGACCGAAGTAGACGAAGACACGGTTGTCGCCGTCCCTGCGCTCCACGACGACAGCGGCGGAATCCGGGCCGAGGCGAGCCGCAACCACGAGATCCTCGGCTGCCAGAATGCCGACCTGGGCGGTCCACTCGAGCGCCGCGAGTGCTTGATCGAGTGGCAAGCCGACCGCGTCGTCGTAGGCGATGAGGCGCGGCGCTTCACCGGCACGCTGGAAGAAATGCGCAAGGGCGTCGGCGCGGTCCTCAAAGGTCCGCATGATGCGGGTAGTTGCGGGAACGGCCATCCCGGGATAATAACGGAGCCGGAATTCAACTGTTAGAGGAGCGATCCGATGTTGCTGGGCTTGGTGATGGTGATCACGGTTGTCACATATCCGCAAGACACCGTTACGCACAAGGACTCGGTGACGCCGCCAATCCCGGCGCCGGTGCCGGCACCGCCGCCGACGCCGACGATCGAGCAGATCCACTATCTGGAGGGGTTGAAAACCGTGACGCGCGGTGTGGCGCAGGTGCGGGATGGCGTGAACCGCGTCGTGCGCACGGAAAAGGCTGATTCGCTCACGCGGCGCCGTGCCGCGCGGCGCATGGGGGGGCTCTGCGGGACGGCCCGCTCGTTCATCCTCAGCGGCCGGCCCAGGATGCAGGCGACGGCCTACGCCGACTCGATGCGCATCCTTGCCAAGCAAGTCACGACGCGGCTCGATTCACTGTCGAGCGCGCTGAAGCTGTGCGAAAAGACGGCGGGGCAGGATCCGAATGGGGTCGCGACGACGCTGACGAGTAAGCTGAAAGGCTACGACGATGCCGTGCTCGTCTTCCGGACCGCCCTCAAACCGGACAGCACGAAGGCGGTCAGTCAGCAGCAGTAAGAGATTACGGCACGGGTTGCTGTTTTGCTTCCAGCCGAAGTATCCAGAGGCCGGTATTGATATCCGCCACGAAAATATTTCCGTCCCGAACGACGGCCCCCCACGCGAACGGCGCTCTCCGGTGACCTAGCGAATCAACCGTCAGAATCCAGCTCATCTCCCGGCCTTCGCGCAGCAAGTCGCCCTTCAGCTCGCCTGAGATGTCGACGGCACGCGCACCCCCCTGATAATTGCCGAGGTACAGCGTGTCCCCGACGACCCAGACGTTGTGGACGCCGCCGTCGGTCGGCTCATACCAGGCCGTTTCCCGCGGCTTCGTGATGTCGGAGACGTCGATCACATGGAGTCGGCCAAACGTCAGATTGTTTCCGTCCTGGAGACCCTTGTAGGGATGCGCCGCGTACACCTCGTCCCCCACGAACACGTACCGGCCCTGCCGCCAGGCGGTGTGCGTGCCGCGCACGAATCCCTGTCCAAACAGCTGCCAGACTCGCGCATAGGTCGCCGTCAGATCGTATTTGAACTGCGACACGAACATGGGATTGGTGGGACTGCCACCCTTCATCCCGTTGCCGACGTCGAGAATCACGAGCCCGTCGTTCCAGTACGCGAGATACGCGAGCCCGTCGACCACCATGATGTCATGGAGATAGCGTCCCGCTTCAGTCTGCTCGGTCTGCCAGCGGGCGACCTCCTTGGGATGTTGCGGATCCTGGATGTCGATGACGCGCATCGAACCGGTCGCGTCGTCGGTGATGTACGCATAGCCCTTGTAGACGTAGGAGCTGTGCACGCCACCGGACACCGTCTGCGTGTACTCCGAGACCGGCCTCGGATGGCAGGGATTGCCGGCATCGAAGACGACGATGCCGTTCTTGCGGTCCGACGCGCCCTCCCGCGAGAAGACGCCGTACTTGCCGTCCTCCGTCGTCATGACGTCGTTGACGATGCGTGCATTCGTCATCATGGAGTCGACGATTTTGGGGTGCGTCACATCGGTGATGTCGATCGCGTACACGCGGTCGGCGATCGTCGAGAGGTAGGCGCACGTCCCCGACGGATGCACCCAGACCTCGGCCGCGCTCATTTTGATCGGCACGCGACCGCGGACTTCCATGCCTCGGCCCACTTCCCGCGGCGCAACGTGCACCACGGCGTCGGCCTCCTTGCCGCCGATCGACGCGGTCACGGTGTAGTCGCCCGCGAGCTCGGCGACGAACGTGCCGCTCGGGTCGATCTCCGACACACCGGAGCCCGCCGAAACCGCCCAATCGACGGCGACATCGCCGACGGGCCGGCCAGCCGCGGAACGGGCGGTGGCGGTGAGCTTCACGACGTCACCAGTGCGCACATTCGCCGTTGCGGGCTCGACGCTGACCCGCGCGATGGTGTTGGGGAGGACCTGGAGCGGGAGTGTTTCCGTCGCCGGACCGGAGGCGGCCGTGATCGTCGCGCGCCCGGCGTTGATGGCGCGGAGCCGTCCATCGGCGGTCACCGTGGCAATGCGCGGATTGCTCGACGTGAATGTCACGGGATCGGACCGGCGATCGCCGTGCCGCGAGAATGCCGCCGCCGAGATCGTGAGCCGTGAGCCCGCGACGAGACGCGCGGGACGGGGGTCGAGCACAATGCGCGCCGCGGGCTCTGGCAGCACATGCACGAGCGCCGCACCGAACACCTGACTCCCCTGTACACCGCGAATGAATCCGACCGCGGTGACGCGGGCATAGCCCTGATAGCCGCCGATAAATTCGCCCGTCGAGTCCACGTTCCCGACGTCCCCACCCACGAACCATCCGATCTCCGCCGCCGGCACCACTTGACCGGCCGCGTCGAGCGCCCGCGCCGAGAATTTCATCTTGCCGCCGATCGGGACCTCACCGCCGCTGGGTTGGACTTCGACTTTCGCGATCTGTTGTTGTGGTGGCGCGGTGGTGCTGGTGACTTGTTGCAGGACGACTAGCGACAGTAGCAGCAGCATGGGCAAACCTCCATCTGACGGCGGTACGGGGGGAGACTGAGGTTACTGGCCGCGCGGGAGGAGCGGAAGTGTTGCGATGATGTCGTCATAGTGGCTACGACACGAATAGGCGTTCCTGATTGACAGGCCACTGGTGGGTTAATACTTTTGCCAGCGGTTCAAGCATACGTGGCACCGTCACCGGATGTCTGCGCTTCCGCGAGGACCAAATGTCTCGCGGATTTTTGTTTGAGCCCGTCCCACGACCGCGGTGGCGTGGGTCGTTCCAGTCCGGGGCCGTGCCCCATTGTGCAGAGGTCTTAACAGTATGGCTAAGGGTAAGGTGAAGTGGTTCAACGACGCGAAAGGCTTTGGCTTTATCGCGCAGGAGTCGGGTCCAGACGTGTTCGTCCACTTCACAGCGATCCAGGCGGAGGGCTTCCGTAGCCTCGCCGAGGGTGACAACGTCGAGTTCGACGTCGCCCAGGGTCCAAAGGGGCTGCAAGCGCAGAACGTTCGCAAGGCCTGAGCGCCGGCGATCAGGGAAGCGGGCCCGGATCACACCGGGCCCGTTTGCTTTTCATATATTGGCCCCATGACTCCAGCGCTCGTGCTCCTGCTCCTTGTGCAGGCGCCCCCTTCCGCACCCCGGCCGTTCGCGTATCGCGGCTTCGCGCCCGGGATGTCGTACCGTGATTTCTCCGCGCAGGCGCGGGCGCTCGCCCCGACCAAGGACGACATTCTGGCGTGTCAGACGATGCGTCAGTCGGCGCAGGTCATGGACTGCGGCGTCCGCATGCGGGATCCGGTCGATAGCGCGCGTTTCTATCTGAGCGCCAACGTCATCGAGGGTCGGACGTCGGTCATCTCTTTCGTCGACTCGGGGAAGGTCGCCCTGGTTCGGCGCACCCAAGACGACGTCCGCCGGCACCTGGGTCTCCCGCAGCGGCGCGAGCGCAGTATGTGGGAATGGACCAGGGGCCGCCGCTTCATCCGGCTCAACTGGCGGGGCGGCCGCGGCTGGCGCGTGATTTCGATTACGCTCAACGACCGCGACGTGATGGACCGGATCGCGCGCTATCTGCCAAAGCCGAAGCCAAAGCCTAAGTAGCGGCAGCGACGAGACGCTCGGCGAGCTGCGCGATCCCGTGGACAGCGCGCGTTTCTATTTGAGCGCGAATGTCATCGAGGGACGGACGTCCGT
>DATLXS010000011.1:0-2519 GCA_035575675.1 Gemmatimonadales bacterium | reverse complement strand
TCAAGCGCAATGCTGGGCGTTGGGCCGGCGCGTCGATGCAGGACGCTTCGCCGCGGTGCACGGCCAGCGCGACTGCCGCGAGAATCGGGGCAATAGCCGCGAGGTCGGCGGGGGCGTCGGGTGTTTCACTCCATCGCGCCTCGATGCGGCGAATCGCACGCGAGAGCAGGGCGCTCGTGACCTCAGGATTAATTCCGCCGTGACCATGTGGATCGGCAACGCGCTCCCGGCTGTGTCCGGAGGAGGCAGATGAGGATGCGGAGGAACGGTGGAAACGAACCCGACGCGGAAACGGGTTCACGGGGGGGTCTGTCGAAGACATGTCAGTCATCTCAGCAAGGCCTCCTCGCCTGAAAGGGGTTGGTCGAGGATCTGCGATTCAGAAAATTCATACCGGGTAAGCCAACATCCGGACAATCGTCCGTTTGGAGGAGTTGCAAGTTTTGTTCTTGGGGCGTTTTCGGACGGCGGGGGGAGGCTCGGTTACGACTCGTCGCGTTGGAGCCCGTGCCGGTCCATGAGGCGGTAGAACGTGGTGCGATCGATGCCCGCCCGCCGCGCGGCCTTCGACAAGTTGCCGCCGGCTTGCGCGATCGCCTGCGTCAAGAACTGCCGATCGAACTTCGCGAGCAGCCGATCCCGGGCGTCGTAGTAGCTGGCGTCCCCACCCGTGGCGCCGGTGAGGTCCTCGCCGAGACGCCGGTCGCTGGCCGGGGCGGGTATGCTGAGGAACGGGATGTCCGCGGCGCCGATCTCGGCGGCCGGCTCGAGCAACACGACCGCGTGCTCGATGACGTTCTGGAGCTCGCGGACGTTGCCGGGCCAGGGATGGGCCCGCAGCGCCGCGAGCGCCTCTTTGCCCAGGCGCGGCACGGGAGCGTCGAGGCCCCGGTACTTGCGCCAATAATGCACCAGGAAGGACGTCGCGAGCAGCTCGATATCCGCGACGCGGTCGCGTAACGACGGCACGTGAATCGGGACCACGCTCAGGCGATAGTACAGATCTTCCCGCAGGAGTCCCTCGGTGACGGCGCGATCGAGCTCGCGGTTGGTGGCCGCGATGAAGCGCACGTTGACCACGGCGTCGGCCGTTTCGCTGCCGACACGCCGCACGACGCCGTCCTGAATCGCCCGCAGCAGCTTCGCCTGAATCGTCTTCGGCATTTCGACCAGCTCGTCGAGCATCAGCGTGCCGCCGTCCGCGGCTTCCAGCAGGCCGGGCTTGTCGCGCACCGCGCCGGTGAAGGCGCCGCGGCGGTGGCCGAACATTTCCGACTCGAGCAGCGGCTCGGGCAGTGCGGCGCAGTTGACGGCGAGGAAGGGCCGGGACGCGCGCTGGCTGTGATGATGAATGAACTGGGCAAAGAGCTCTTTGCCGGAGCCACTCTCGCCCGTCAGCAGCACCGACGCATCGGTCGGCGCGACTTTCCGCGCGCGGTTGATGGCGCCGCGGAACGAGGGGGCGAGACCGAGGATCCGGATCTTGTCGCTATTCTCGCCGGCCTGTTCGAGCTCCTGCGAGCGCTGCAACGATTCGCGCGCCGTCATCGTGGCGTGCGCGGCCTGGCCGACCAGAATGGCCAGCTGCACGGCCGAGAAGGGCTTCGGCAGGTAGGCCCAGGCGCCCATGCGGATCGCTTCGAGGCTCGACGCGAGGGTGGGCTTTCCCGTGACGGCGATCACCCGCGTCGCCGGGTTTCCAGCCAGGGCGAGCGGGAGCAGCTCGGCGCCGGGGATGTCGCTCATGTACCAATCCATCAAGACGACATCGAACAGGTTGTGGCGCAACAGATTCTGTGCTTCGCGCGCCACCCCGATCGTGGTCACGTCGTACCCATCGTGCGACAGGACGCTGGCGCAGCTGTCCCGCAGCGTCTCCTCATCTTCGATAATCAAGATGCGGATGTCGGCGGCAGCGGAGCTGGTTGGCGATGGAGAGTCGGGGCGCACCGATGTCCGATCCGTAGGCGACGAAAGAATGAGCTGTGTCATACCACCTTCAGCCGAAGTGTCGCGACTGGGTATAACGCCGCTCGTCGTGCAGAATGCGGGATAGGAATACCGCTTTTCGTTTTGTCTGTCAAGCGACCGGTAGGTGCACAGTATAGAAGAACCGCGTGCCCTTCTCGGGCGCCGTCTCATACTTCAACTGACCGCCCAGGGCTGCCACCAGGCGCTGCGTGATCGCCAGCCCAAGCCCCGTCGCGGAGAAGGTGGCACGCGGTGATCCCGCCAATTTCCGGAACGGCTGGAACAGGGTCTGCTGCGCCGAGGCGTGAATGCCGGGCCCGGTGTCCTGGACCGCGAATTCCACGTGACTGTCGTCACGATCCGTGGCGCTGACCGTGATGGTGCCGGTGCGCGTGAACTTGAGCGCGTTGGTCACCAGGTTCAGCAGAATGCGCTGCAATTCGATGGGATGCCCCAGGCGGCGATCGATGTCGGGGCGAATGAACGCGACCTCGAGGCCCTTCTGCGCCGCGAGCGTGCGGACCACATCCTGCACTTCCGAAAGGAGC
>DATLXS010000010.1:0-3601 GCA_035575675.1 Gemmatimonadales bacterium | reverse complement strand
CTCGGCCACGACAGCGCGCGTTCCCGCGGCGGTTGCTCCGTCCTCGTCTGCACGCCTTGCCATGTCCACTCTGGCGATCGCGACCGAGCCCACCGAGGCCATGCTGCGCGTGGAGGATGCGACCAAGCTGATCGCGGCGGGACGCTCACCGCTCACCGTTCCGGTTCCACAAGGTGCCCGCCTTCAGATTCGCGCCGAGGCGCCGGGCTTTGCGTCGGCAATGCAGGCCATCACGATCGGCGAGCTGAAACACCAGGCGGTCATACTGTCGCTCGTGCCGGTCGCTCGTCTACCATCGGCCCCGACGAGCGCTCCGACCTCCATCGCCTCGCCGGTCGCCAAGCCCGTTCCAACCTCATCGCGCCCGGCTTCGTCACGCTCACCCGAGAAGCCCGCCGCGTCCGACGATAAGATCCTGGAGTAAGTGCGGCCACGCTCGCCGATGTGCATCGGTGAACAGCGCAGTCGGCTGGGACCACGCGTTGGATCGTTCACATCCTACGACGTGAAAGATCCCTCTCGGGGCCGTCTTTCATGTCTCGTATCTCTGCCTATCTACAGTCATAATCTGAACTATAGATCTATAGATTAGATATCTGATTGACACGTGATAATGAGATGGCTAGTATGAGTGCATGACAGCAATCGCACTCGACGCATTCGCAGCCACGGTCAAGGAGGCCATCTCCCGAGTGCCGGAGGGTGGCTGGTTTGGATCACGCAAGGTGTTCGTCTCGGCGGTATGGGACGCGCTCCCCGAGGCCGCTCGCGCTCGGCGGAACCTCGACCGCTTCAAGGCGGAGTTGTTCGCCGCGCATCGGGCGCAACTGCTCTCGCTCGCCCGCGCCGATCTGGTCGCCGCGATGCCGGCCGGACTCGTCGCGGCCAGCGAGATCGAGCCTGACCGTGGGATCACGTTCCACTTTGTCGTCATCGACCGCAGGCAATCGACATTCGCCTGACGCGAGGGGGGCGCTCGTGCGGCCCGAGTCTTGATGTCGGCGATCTGCGGGTGCCTGCGCACGACCAACCGTTCGCGCTATCGGGTATCCGCATCGGGAGCGCGGAGGGTGTGGCCAAGTGCGCGCGACACGGAACGGCGAACGCGTGCGGTGCGACCCTCAAGGCCGATCGCACGCGTGATCGGCAGCGTCGTGGCGTCTGGCGCACCGCCGCTGTTTGACGTTGTTGCCGTCGCGGACGTCGCACCTGCCGTCGCAGACGCGGCGGTAGCCGCGTATGCGAGGAGCCGCTCTCTCGCGGCCCGGTAGGTCCAGTCCGTCATTCCTGCTTGCAGCACATGGCGGCGCATGAGCCGCTTGCGACCCTTGAGCGCCCGCTCATGGAGCGCCAGGAGCTGCAGCGCCGGCTCGTCATCCTTGGCGAGATGCCGGATCCGGCCGACCAGCTCGACCGGATCGATGTCGGGGTGACTGCCCTCGCCAGGCCCCAGCGCTGAGGTGTCGCTTACAAGCGCGTCCGGTGGTGCTCTCTCCAAGGGAACCCACACGGGGGATGACAGATGGCGCCGCTTCCGGGGCCGCTCGTCGTCGGGCAGCGGTAGCGCGTTAGGCTTCCGTCGGCGCTTGGCCCGGCCGATCACGTGCGCCACGATCTGCGGCAGGATGTCGCGCGCTGGGTCGCTGCTCGCATCGCCGGTCAACATGTCCTCGATCACGTCGGTGACGATCTCGTGCGCGATCGGAGAGTCCGGTGATGACCGGGCGTACTTTGCAGCGAGCTGATGTAGTTGCTGCATCCTTTCCGCGTCGCGCATCTGCGCCGCGAGGCGTTCCGCAAGTGAATCGCGCTCGATTCCCCGCTCCAACTCGTCCGGCTCGACCTGCACCCGGCACCCGTCTCGCTCGAGCTTCGTTCGCTCCATGTCGACCCATATACGGCGCACCCGCGGGCCATCCACGGGTCCGATGTCGAATTGACGGGTCTGATGCAAAAACGCGCTTGCCCGTCAGAGCCCCCTTGTTCCGTTCGTGAGCATGCTCGTGGATCGCGCGTCGATGCTAACGACCGCGTGCACGCGTGGTGCAAAATGCTGCGTGCGTCATCCCTGGGGCGGGCGTTGATTCGATAACTGTTTCACCCGGTCAACCGCAGCGGAGTCCTTCTCCAATGGCGCAGTGCACGATCCGTAGTTGCCGCACCGGAGCAGCTACCGCGGACAATTAATTCTGTAGTGGTCCAGTGCGGTGTTCGGCGGAGGGTTCTCGTCGAGGATCCGCAGGGCTAAAGAATTCGCGACGTCATTCGCATCGTCATTCGCGCGCAATTCGTGGCGGCAAGAATCCCGAATCACCTCGTCGGAGGCGATCGGATCAGCTCGAACCGGGTAAGTCCGAAAAAGAAATGGTGATCCAAAAAAAAGATCAAAAAAGTGCATCAAGAACCTTATTCAATCGACTGATCTATATAGAGGGGGAAATTTTCGATGCTGAGCTACGAGCTGGCGATCAACGAGGATGGGGAGCCGTTCGCCGTCCCGCCCCAGGTGAAGGGATGGAGGGCACGCCGTATCCCGAGCCGAGGCCGGCCGAAACTGATCCATGACCGAGGCAAACCCTTGATCATCGCTGTGGACGCGACGCATGCGGACTTGCTCTCTGCCGCCGGTCCCGGCCGCTACCGGCTCGAAGCGGTCGACGAGCATCGGCGCAAGGTCGAAGGCATCCCGGCCGCCTGTACCGGACCGCTGAGCGACGACGAGATCGACGACGACACCAGCGACGACGACGAGGGAGAGATCATGTCCAGCGGTTCGGGAAGCCGACGCATGCAGATGGAAGACGTCGTCTGCCAGCTCCTGACCAATCAAGCCCGCATGGTCGAGGCCACGCTCGGTCAGATGGGCACCGTCATCGCGGGGGTGGCGGGGCTGCTCCACGCCGTGCATCAGACCGGTGCGTTCCCCCACGTCCTGCCCCAGGTCGCGGTGTCGCCGCCGCCGCCGCCGATGCCGCCGCCGGTCGAGCCCGAGCCCGACGAAGCGGAGGACGACGCTGCCGCCGTGGACGTGGCTCCCCCTTCGATGCTCCCGGAGGCGTTGCGCCTCATCATCGAGAAGACGATCGACAAGCTCGTGCCGCTGATCTTCGAGAAGCTCACAAGTGGCGAGGGGCTTGGGAGCCTGCCGCTCGCCGCGTTCCTCGACTGGCGCAAGGCGATGCCCAACGCGAACGCTTCCGTGTCGAGCGCGCCGGCCGCGCCGAGCGCGCCCGCCGGTGCGACCGTGCCCGTCACCGCGCCGGCCGCGCCGGCCGTGCCCGCCTCGTCGGTGCAGCATGCTGCGCCGTCGAGCGCGCCCGCGAGCGCCTACACAATGCACGGTGTGACCGCGCCGCCGCCCCCGCCGGCCCCGGCCACTGCGTCGGCCGGCGCTGTTCCGAGTCCCGCACCCCCGCTCGGAGCGGCGCCGGCCGCGATGGCGCCGGCCGGCTCGCTCACGCCGCAGGAGCTGACGCACGAGGAGGCCGCCGCGATGCTCAACGCCCACATCCTGCAGATCTGGCAGGGGCTCAGTCCGGCGGAGCGCGGCCGCGCCAGCGAGCTGATCTCTGGCCTTACCGACTCGCAAAGGAGTGCGTGG
>DATLXS010000009.1:0-2373 GCA_035575675.1 Gemmatimonadales bacterium | reverse complement strand
GACGGGACCCGCGAAACCTCCTCGCCGCTCACGTTGGTCGTCGCGATGGCGGCGTTGCGCCGCTCGACGCCCGTGGCCTGGCCGGTAACCACCACGGCCTCCAGGTTGAACACGTCGGGCTCGAGCACCACGTCGGCGGCGTTCTGATCGGCCGGCACGGACACCTCGCGCCGCTTGAAAGCGATCCGGCGGAACGCCAGCGTGACGGTGCCGGCCGGTGCCGGAATGGCGTAGCGACCCTCGGCATTCGTGACGGCCGCGAACGCGGTGCCGGTGACGGATACGGCGACGCCGGCGATCGGCTCGTTGGTCGCCGCCGACGTGACGCGGCCGGTGATCTGGCGTTGCTGCGCCGATGCGCCAGCCACACCGACCAGCGTCGCCAGCACCAGTGTGAGTAGGAGAATGCGCGTTACCACAAAAGCCTCCTCAGGAGGTCAGCGACGGAAATACTCAAGCCGCACGAAGCACCCCATATGCTGCCGCGCGAACCGCGACCCCGCAAGACGGGGCGGGTGGTCGCGGATTGCGACAGAACATGCGTCCGGACGCATAAAAAACCGCCGAGCGCGACGCGCTCGGCGGTCGAACGACGGCGCAGGCCGGTCGGCTACTGCCGCGCCTGCACTTCGAAGAGGTTGATCGGCAGCGTCGAGAACACCACGTCCGGTGGGATGCCTGCCGACGCGCAACCGGTGGGCCGATCGATGATGACCTGGTTCAGCCGGCCGTAGCGCCGCATGTCGACCCAGCGGTGCCCCTCGTACAACAGCGAGTAGAGCCGCTCGTGCAGCAACGCGTTAACGAACGCCGCGTCGGTGCTCGCGATCGTCACCGTCGTGGGGGCCAAGTTCCCTGAGGTCTGCCGAATGAAGTTCAGGTCGCTGACGGCCTGCGCCTTGCTTCCAGTGGCCCCGAACCAGTTCGCCTCGGCACGGAGGAGGAATAGCTCCTCGTTCCGGATCATCGGGATCGCGGAGTTCGGGGTCGGGTAGCGGATCCAAGCCAGCGCCGACTTGAGGCACGCGAGCGAAAACGTATCCGGGACCGTGGCGGTCGCGCTCTTCCGATCCGTCACCTTCGCGAGGAAGCGCCGGTCGGGCAGGGTGCTGAGGTTCTGTACCTCCGCGCTGTCCTTGACCATGGGATGGGCGAGCTGGATCGCGGACGCCGGATCCTGCGACAAGCCGTTGGTAACATCCTGGTTCCCCGTGCTGTACGCGTGGTACGCGCCTATGTCGAGCGGGGCGGCCGGGTCGATGAACGACGCCGCAAGGTTCGTGAGGACGCTGTCCCAGCACGCGGTGCAGCCTACGCCCGGCGCGGAGGGACTCGCGCGGTACGCCTGCACCCGCGCCGCGAGCGCCCGGTTGACCTTGAGGAATGTGGCAGGCGTGTTGAAGCCCACGAAGCCAGGGCCGGGATCGAAGGAGAATGCGGTCGCCGCTTGGAGCTCCGTCTTGGCCGAATCGAGCAGCGAGAGAACGTACTTATAGGCTGAATCGTTGGACACGAACGGCGCGAGCGGCTGGCTGACCGACCGGTTCACGTCGACGGGGATCGAGTCTTGCGTGTGTGAATTCAGGACCATCAGGAAGGCCACGGCTTGCATCGTGTGCACGAATCCCCGGGCCGCCTCCTGCTGCCCGGTGGGGATCTGGGCCGACCCGATGACGTTGAGAATCGCGTAGCCACTCTGGATCGCGCGGAATTCCGCCGCCCACTGCCCCCCGCCGAACGCGTCGTTGCTGGGATCGAGCGGCCCTGCAAGCAGCTCCGTGGTGAAGCGGGGATCGGCGGTGTCGAGGCGGTATCCCTCGCGCCCGAGGATACCGTTATTGAGCACCCAGCGCGTGACGTCCACCCGGAGCGCGACCAGCAGCCCGACGGCGGCCGATTTCACTTGGTCCGGCGTCGCGTTCGGCCCGATGGGCGGCGGACTGTTGGGATTGGTCAGGTCGAAGTTGCAAGCCCCGACCGCGAGCGCGCTCATCAGCGTGAGCGCGGCGATGGCCTTTCTCATTCTCGGACTCCCTATTGCGTGCGCGCTCATGGTCAGAACCCCAAGTCAATCGAGAAGAAGAAGCTGCGGCTTGGCGGGAACGGTGCCACGTCGATGTTCCGCGCGATGGCCTGGTTGCCGAAGTTCGACACCTCAGGGTCGAGCCCCTTGTACGGCGAGAACCGCAGCAGGTTGCGGCCGCTGAGCGAGATGCGCGCCGTCCGCATCCCGAAGTGCCGCGGGATGTCGGGCGGCAGATCGTAGCCCACGTTCAGCTCGCGCAGCTTCAGGTACGAGGCGTTCTGGATGTACACCTTGGTCTGAGGGTTCACGGGGTCCGCCCAAGCGGAAATCCGGGTGTTCCCGGCCGG
>DATLXS010000008.1:0-5249 GCA_035575675.1 Gemmatimonadales bacterium | reverse complement strand
ATCGAGGTGAGCGAGCGTTACCGCACTTTCCTCGGTCTGGTCAGCCACGAATATTTTCACACCTGGAACGTGAAGCGCATCAAGCCCGCCGCGTTCGCCCCTTACGATCTCGACCGCGAGAATTACACGACGCTCCTTTGGGCGTTCGAGGGCATCACGTCCTATTACGACGATCTTGCTCTCGTCCGCTGCGGGCTGATCGAAAAAAAGGATTATCTCGAGCTGATCGGCCGCTCGATCACGACGCATCTGCGCACCCCGGGCCGCGCGAGGCAAAGCCTCGCCGAGTCGAGCTTCGACGCCTGGATCAAATACTATCGCCAGGACGAGAATTCGCCGAACGCAGGCGTCAGCTACTACGTCAAGGGAAGCCTCGTCGCCTTGTGCATTGACCTGCTCGTTCGCAGCAAGACCCGCGGGAGGAAGTCGCTCGATGACGTGATGCGCGCGCTGTGGCGGCGCCACGGGCTCACCGGAGCCGGCCTCGAGGAGGACGGCATCGAACGCCTGGCCGAAGAGGCGACCGGTGTGAAGCTGGAGCACTATCTCGACGACTGGCTGCGCTCGACGCGCGAGCTGCCCCTGAAGGCACTGCTCGCAACGCAGGGAATCGAAATGGAACTGCGCCCGGCCGAGTCCGCTCAGGACAAAGGCGGAAGGCCGGCCCGCTCGAAAAACGCCGCGGGGCTCGCGATGCTCGGCATTCGCGCGCGGGCGCAAGGCGATGACACCGCCGTCACGCATGTGCTCGAAGGCGGCGCGGCGCAGGAGGCGGGCATCGCTGCCGGCGACGTGGTCGTGGCGGTGGACGGACTGCGGCCAGGGCAGGCGGGACTCGATGCGGCCTTGGCCAAGCGCCGCGCAGGAGAGAGCGTCCGGATTCACGCCTTTCGCCGCGACGAGCTGATGAGCTTCGAGGCGCGGCTCAAGCGCGCGGATGCCGATACCTGCGTGCTCACCGAGTCGGCCGGCGCGCGCCGAAAGCTGCTCGAGCGCTGGCTGAGGCCGCGCCGTGGCTGAGGGACATAGTCTCGGCGTAAAATCCCGAACTGATCTCCGCATTCAGCCCAGATGAACGCCCCCGACAAGACCGCTCTCGCCGTCAGCTACGCCGACGTCGCTTCCGCCGCGGAGCGGCTCGCCGGCCACGCGCACCGAACGCCGGTGATGACCTCGCACACCGTGGACGAGCGCACCGCCGCGCAGGTGTTCTTCAAGTGCGAGAACTTCCAGCGCATGGGAGCGTTCAAGTTTCGCGGCGCGTACAACGCGATGTCGCGGCTCTCACCCGAGGAGCGCGGGCTCGGCGTGCTCGCCTATTCCTCGGGAAATCATGCGCAGGCGGTGGCTCTAGCGGGAAAGCTCCTCGGCATCCGCGTCACCATCGTGATGCCGGCAGACGCGCCCGCGGTGAAGCTCGAGGCGACCCGCGGCTACGGCGCCGAGATCGTTCTCTACGACAAGCACAAGGAAGTGCGCGAGGAGGTCGCCGAGCGCGTGGCGCGCGAACGCGAGCTTCCCGTGATCCCGCCTTTCGACCATCCCCACGTGATCGCGGGGCAGGGCACGGCGGCGAAAGAGCTGATCGAGGACGCGGGGCCGCTCGATTATCTGTTCGTGCCGGTGAGCGGCGGCGGGCTGATCTCGGGCTGCGCGGTCGCCGCGTGCCATCTCTCGCCCGGTTGCAAGGTGATCGGCGTGGAGCCCGAGGCGGGCGACGACGCCACGCGCTCGTTCAAGACGAAAACCCTGCAGACCTGCTATAACCCGGACACGATCGCCGACGGGGCGCGCACCCACTCGCTCGGGCGGCTCACCTTTCCCCTAGTGCTGCGCCGCGTGCACGACATGGTCACAGTGAGCGACGCGGAGCTCGTCCGGGCGATGTTTTACCTGTGGGAGCGGATGAAGATCGTGGTCGAGCCGACGGGCGCGCTGGGCGCGGCGGGTCTCTACGAGCGCGGACTTCCGGTGGCCGGCAAACGCGTCGGCGTGATCCTCTCAGGCGGCAACGTCGATCTGAAACTGCTCGCCCGGTTCGTGTAATTTGCGGGAGGGACCGGGGTCCTCTTGACTTGCCGCGCCCGGCGGCGGCAAGATTACCGAACGCCCGGCATCAACACAGAACGCTTAAAACGAACGGGCGACTTGAATTCCTTATCGTTCGCGGGAAAATCGTCGACCAACCCGCGGTTGAGCGAACGTAAGGGATTTAAATAGTTTCACCAAACGCGGAGGTGACCATGAATCGACGCTTCTTCAGCGGTTTGCTGGGCGCAATCTTCTCGACCGCGCTTTGCGCGGGCACCCTCGTCAACAACTCGGACGGACTCCCGCAGGCCACTGGCGTCGCCGACGGCTACGCCCTGGTCATCTTCTCCCAGCCGCCGCTCGCCGACTGGCCCAACGCCGCGCGGTACAAGAACGGCAAGCTCGACTTCACGGCGGGGGCCAACGGCCAGTACCAGGCATCGCTCGCCCACGCGCGCAACGACTTCCGACAATGGCTCAAGTCCACCGGTTTGCTTGCGCAAGTGATCCGCGAGTACGACACGGTGCTGAATGGCGTCGCGGTGCAGCTCAACGGCGCGAGCCTGGACTCGCTTAAAGCGGGCCCCGGGGTCTCGCTGGTCGAGCCCAGCCTCACCTACGCGCCCACCATGAACCGTTCCGTCGGCGTAATCAACGCGCCCGCCGCTTGGGCGGCGGTCGGGGGAGTCGCGAACGCGGGCGCGGGCATCAAGATCGGCGTCCTCGACACCGGCATCGACCAGACCCATCCCTTCCTCACCGACAACACGCTCACGCCACCGGCGGGGTTCCCCAAGTTCGATCCGGGCAACCAGCAATTTACCAGCAAGAAGGTGATCGTCGCGCGCGTCTACTTCACCGGGAAGCCGGGGTCGTTCACGGCGCAAGCGCTCCAGGACCACGGCACGCACGTCTCCGGCACCATCGCGGGCGTAAACGGGACGACCGCTCCAGCGAACGGCAAGTTCCCGGCCGTGGCCGGCCTCTCGGGCGTCGCGCCCAAGGCGTTCCTCGGCAACTACAATGTGTTCCCCGGGCAAACCGCGAACGCGACCTCGCACGACATCGCGCAGGCGATCGAGGACGCCGTCAAGGACGGCATGGATGTGATCAACATGAGCCTCGGCGGCGGCATAAACGGCTTCCAGGACCAGCTCACCGTCGCCAGCAACCGCGCCGCCAACGCGGGAGTGGTGGTCGCGATCGCAGCCGGCAATTCGGGGCCCGGTGTGAACACGGTCGAGAGTCCCGGCCAGGCCGCCGACGCGATCACGGCCTGCGCGTCGACGAACAATCACTTCTTCGGGATCCCGGTCATTGTCGCCGCGACCACGTTCGGCGCGGCCGTCGGCGACTTCAGTGCGTTCGACCCGGCGGTGACCGCGCAGCTCGCGAACTGGAACAACACAGCCTCCGGCCTGGCCAACGGCGCGGCCACCCAGGCTTGCACGCCGGTCCCGGCCGGGACGCACACAGGGAGGATCGTCGTCATCGACCGTGGCACCTGCACGTTCTCGACCAAGATCCGCAACGCGCGCGACGCCGGCGCCTCCGGCGTCCTGGTGGTGAACAACGCGCCGGGTGATCCCGCCGCGATGGGGCAGGACGGGACTGCGGACCAGCCCGCCACGTCGGCCGTGATGCTCGCACAGAACGATCGCGGCGCCATCCGCAGCGCGGCCGCCACCAACGCCAGCGCCACCGTGAACGGCACATCGTTCGCCGAGGTCCTGACGAACAACGAGAACTTCCTCGCCGGTTTCTCGAGCCGCGGGCCGGCCAACTTGCTGGACATCAAGCCTGACGTGTGCGCACCGGGCGTGAACGTCCTGTCCTCGGTATTACACGGCCGATTCGCGATGTTCCAGGGCACCAGCATGGCCACGCCCCACGTGGCCGGGTCGTCGGCGCTGCTGCTGCAGCTGCATCCCGATTGGACCCCTGCGCAGGTCAAAGGCGCCCTGGTTGGCACCGCCACCCGGGACGCACGGCTGGCCACGACGAACCCGCAGAACATCGGCGGCGGCGTGATCAATCTGGCGGCGGCGACGACGGCCAAGGCGGTCCTCGAGCCGGCGACGCTGTCGTTCCGCAAGATCGAGCCGGGGTCAGGGCAGTCGAAGACCATCTCGGTGACACTGACGAACGTGAGCGGCGCGAGCCAGACCTACACGGCGAGCGCCGCGGTGACGGTGGGGGCGAGCACCGGCGTGGCCGCCTCGGTATCGCCGGCTTCGGTGACGCTGGGCGCCAGTGAGTCCGCGACGCTGAACGTGACCGTCAACGCCGACAAGGCTGCGGCGAGCGGCCAGTACTGGGGCCGGCTCACCGTGACGCCGGCCACCGGTGCGGCGGTCGCTGCGCCGCTTTGGGTCGCGATCCGCACGTTCACCGACGCGGGACCGCTGCAGTAAGAAGCTAACCCGCGAACACCTTTAGAGCGGGCCCGGAGCGTCTAGCTCCGGGCCCTTGTTCGCGACCAGATCTGCCAGCGCTCCTTTCCCGCAAAGATCGGGATCGAGTCTGTCACCGGGGCATCGGTAGTCTTGTCGAAATGCTTCCCGAGCAGGGCTTCCAGTTCCCCGATCTTCAGCCCGAAGGGCGGGCCACGCTCGCCGTTTTCGAAGAAGAAAAATCCGGCGATCCTGCCCTGCGGCCGCAGCAACTCGATTACGCGTTGCACATAGCGCGGCCGCAGCGGGCGCGGCAGCGAGCATAGGAAGGCGCGCTCGTACACGAGGTCGAACGGCCGGTCGAAATCGAATTCAAAGAAATCTTCGAGACGAACGAGATGCGCGATCGGTCCTAGGGTCCGTTGCGCACGTTCCACCGCCGCGGGCGCGAAGTCGATCGCGAGCGTCTTGAGCCCCGCTTCAGCGAAGGCGCGCACTTCGTAGCCCGAGCCGCACCCCGGAATCAGGACGCGCTGGTCTCGCGGCTCAGTCTTCAGGAACTGCTCGAGCGCGCCAGGCACGCGCCCCGCGTCCCAGGGCGTAAAGCTTTCGCGGAAGCGCTTTTCCCAGAACTCGGGCTTCGCTGCGTCCTCCCGGGGCATTCGCTCAACCCTTTACGCAGACGACCTGCTTGAGCGTGTGCACGACCTCGACGAGATCGGTCTGATTGGCCATCACCTCGTCGATATCCTTGTACGCTCCCGGGATCTCGTCGAGCACGCCCTTGTCCTTGCGGCACTCGACCCCCCGGGTTTGCGCCTCGAA
>DATLXS010000007.1:0-2099 GCA_035575675.1 Gemmatimonadales bacterium | reverse complement strand
CCGTGCCTCGAGGACCAGAGGATCTGGGCGACCTCGTGCGGATCCTGCAGTTCGGGGCGGAACCGTCCGCTCGCGATGGGTGGTGTCACTTTGGTTACGCCCTCGGCGCCGCAGGTTTGGCCGCGTCCTGCCATGACAAGGTCTGATCAAAACGCTCGAGCTCGATTCCGTCGCTCGCTCCACCGGCAGACGGGACCCATCGCCCGGTTCAACGAACGAGCACGTCGGCCGAAGCGAAAAAACATGGACCGAGAGGACTGTGAAGTCGTGGGGGCTAGTGGAACCGAACCGAGTCGGTAAGGCGGTCGACCCGCCGACGGCGATCTCGAAGACCTCCACGCTCTGGCGGCCCGTCGTTTCAGGGGGGGTCGTGTGCCGGGAACCAAACGTGCAACATTACTGTTGCATATCTCGAATGGCGGTGTTATGGTATATGCAACATAAACGTTGCACAACAACAAGGAGCGGCGAACCATGACGGTCAACGCACAGCAGTCCCAGAGCCCCACCAGCACCGATCGCATCGAAAAGCACATGGTCCTGCGCGCCCCACGGGCGCGCGTGTGGCGCGCGCTAACGATCGCCGAGCAGTTCGGGGCGTGGTTTCGCGTGAAGGTCGAAGGGGAGTTCGCCGCGGGCGAGACGATCCGCGGCCGGCTCGTGATCCCCGGCTACGAGCACGTGACCCTGGAGATGCTCGTCGAGCGGATCGAGCCCGAGCACTACTTCTCCTATCGCTGGCACCCCTACGCGGTCGACCCGAAGGCCGACTACTCGGCCGAGCCCACGACCCTCGTCGAATTCCGCCTGGAGGAGCAGGCGGGCGGCACCGCGCTCACGATCATCGAGTCCGGGTTTGATCGGATCCCCCTCAGCCGTCGGGCCGAGGCGTTCCGCATGAACGACCAGGGGTGGGCGTCCCAATCCGAGAAGCTCGCGCGCTATGTCGAGGCGCAGTAGCACCGCACTCAGGGACCGCGAGGCCGTGCCCGTGTTTGCCGCCCTGGCGGACCCCACCCGGCTCGGCCTCCTGCAGCGTCTCTCCGCCGACGGGCCGCTCTCGATCACCCGCTTGAGCGCGGGGACCGGGGTGACGCGCCAGGCGATTACGCGGCACCTCCAGGCCCTGGGGGCGGCGGGTCTCGTTCGCGACCTGCGGCGGGGACGCGAGCGCGTGTTTGACTTGGATCTGAAACGGTTAGAGGTGGCGAAGCGCTACCTCGATCACATCTCCGCGCAGTGGGACGCGGCGGTGGATCGACTGCGGGCCTTCGTCGAAAACACTTAAAGGAGCTTACGATGAGAACGGTTCAGACAATTGCCGTCATTGCCGGTTTGTTGGTCTCGCTCGGCGCCAGCCCTCGGAACGCAATCGAGCCCCTGCCGCGAGATCTGGAGATTCAGCTGGCGCTGAGCGCGCTCCCGCCGCACCTCAGGGACGCGGCAACCGTCTACGTCCTGAATCCCGCCAGGGGCTTTGAAGTCGCCCGCCCGGGGACGAATGGGTTCCACGCCTTTGTGGCGCGAACCGGCGACGACGCGTTCCGAGGCGAGTGGCCGCTGACGAAGTATCGGGACGACATTCTCTATCCGATTGCCTTTGACAATGCGGGCGCCAAAGCACAGATGCGGATCTTCTTTGATGCGGCCGAGCTGCAGGCGAAGGGAACCCCTGCGGCGGAGCTGAAGCGGATCATGCAGCAGCGTCTCAAGGCAGGATTCTACCCAGCGCCGGCACGAGCCGGTGTCGCCTACATGTTGTCTCCGGTGCTGCGGACCTATGTCAATCCGGACGCCAACGACACCGTCCTGACTGCGAACGTGCCGCACGTCATGTACTACGCGCCCAACGTGTCCAACCAAGACATAGGCGGGGCGCAACCCAAACCCGGCAGCTTGTACCCATTCGTGATCCTCCATGGACCCCATGGATACAGCATCCAGTTTCTCGGCGTGACGGAAACGGCAGCAGTGAACCGGGAGTATGGCGACATGCTCGCACGACTGTGCAGCGTCAAGCAAGCGTGGTGTCTGCCGACCAGCAGCCCCACATCCAATGGGAGGTGACGATCAAGCCCCACAGGGACTTCGCCTGTGGG
>DATLXS010000006.1:0-28194 GCA_035575675.1 Gemmatimonadales bacterium | reverse complement strand
CGCGTCAGTGACCACGAGTGTGACGGTGTAACTCCCCGCCGTGGTGTACGCGTGGCCAGGCGTTGCCCCGCCGCCCGTCGTCGCGTCGCCGAAGTCCCAGGCATAGCTGAGCGGCAGGTTGTTGTCGGGATCGCGCGAGCCCGTGCCATCGAATGCCACAGTTGCGTCCGCAGCGTATGGCCCACCCGGATTCGCCGTGGGTGCCTGGTTGGGCGGCGGTGGCGGCTCCAGCACAGTCACAGTCGCCTGGTCCACGCCCGTGCCGCCATCCTGGTCGGTCACGTTGACCTGCACGGTATGGGTCCCGGCCGCGGCGTACGTGTGACTGGTGCTGATGCCGCCCGGGCCCGCCGAGCTGCCCGTTTGGGTGGCTCCGTCGCCCCAGGTGACGGTCCACGCCCACGGAGCGTCCGCAGCACCGCCCGGATCGGTGAACGTCGCGTTGAGTTGGAACGGGCTCCCGAGCACGAGACTCGTATCGGCCCCCGCGTTCACCGTGGGCGCGATGTTCGCGATGGTGACGCTCGTGGAGGCGGGCGCGCTCGCAAGCCCAAGGGCGTCCGTGACCGCAAGCGTCGCCGTGTACGTCCCGTTCGTCGTATACGTCTTCGCCGGACTGACGCCGCTCCCGGTGGTCCCGTCGCCGAAGGTCCAGGCGTACGTCAGCGGCAGATTGTTGTCCGGATCGCTCGAGCCCGTACCGTTGAACGTCACGTTGGCGTCGGCGGCGTATGGCCCGCCGGCGTTGGCCGTGGGCGCCTGGTTGGGCGCTTCGCCCCCGCACGTGCCGCTGCCCGCGTCGCTGAACGTCCCTCCGGGGACCGGCACGAACTCCCAGCTGTAGGACCCGTCCCGCAGCGTGAGCTTGAGCACGCCAAAGGCCGCCGACCGCACCTGGCTGTTCGGATGGATCGCCGTGGTGGGTAATGCGGTGCTCTCGCCCCCCGTACCGACGTTGAACTCGCGAATCCCGCGCTCGGCGTCGAGAGCTCCGGCTGGCGTCTGCGGGGCGAACCGCTCGTAGTGGTGCTGCTGCGCGTTGAGCACGATGTCGACTCCCGCGGCGTACAGCGCGTTCCACAGGACGCGCCGAGTCGGGTTCTCGATGTACCCGGAGTCGTCCGACGAGAGGAACAGCGGCACGTGCCACATGGCGATCGTGCAGCGCGCGGTGTTCGCCGCCAGGTCCGCCTGCAGCCATTGATACTGCGTCGAGCCGGTAGAGAACGCGATCTGGTCGTTCAGCACAATGACGTGCCAGTCGGCGACGTCGTAGCTGTAGTAACCCAGGCCGGCGGGCCCCGCGCGCACACCCCAGTACGCGAACGACGGCGCTGCCCCCGGGGAGTGGTACTCGTGGTTCCCCTGCACGGCGCGGGTGCGGTCTCGGTGGCGTCCCCAACTGGGCTGGTAGCAACGCGCGTAGTCGGCGGCGCTGCCGTCGGGGAAAGCGTTGTCACCCAGCGTGAACACCAGGCCGGGAATCCCGTCGAGCAAAACGGCCGTGGCCTCATCGCCGTCGACCCCGCACGAGGCGATGTTCCCCGCGCCCGCGATGATCTCCGGGGTGCCCGGGGGCGACACGGTGATCGTGACGAGATCGACGCCGGTCGCGGAGTCTTTGTCCGTCACGGCAACGGGCACGGTGAACTGGCCGGCGTCGCTGTAGACGTGGCTGACCTCGATCGGCTGCCCCAGGGTGGTGGTCGTACCGGTGGAGTGCGCGCCGTCGCCCCAAGCGACGTCGTACGACCAGGGGCCGTCGTACGCGTCCCTGTCCGTGAACGCGAATGTCAGCCGCGTGACGCGCCCGGGACGAGCCCGCACATCGGAGCCCCCATCCACGGTGGGCGGACCTCCCTGGATCGTCGCCGTCGTCGTGGCCATGCCCTGGCCACCGCGGGCGTCCGTGACCGTGAGCGTGACGTTGTACGCGCCCTCGGCGGCGTACGCGTGGGTCGGCGTGGGCCCGCTATCGGTCGCGCCGTCGCCGAAGTCCCAGAGGAACGAAAGCGGCACGTTGCCGTCCGGATCGCTCGATGCCGAGCCGTCGAACGTCACGGCGTTTTCGGCGCCGTACGGGCCACCCGGGCGAGCCACCGGGGGGAGGTTGTCGGTCGGGCCGAAGCACGGTCCGCTCCCCGTGTCGGTGAACGTCTTGCCCGCCTGCGGCACGAACTGCCAGTCGTATCCGTTGGGCCGCAGCGTCAGCTTCAGGACGCCGTGGGTGTCGCTGTTCCGCGCCTCGCTGTTCGGCATGACGGGCGACCGGAACCCGCTAAAGCTGATGCCGCCCGTGCCGACGGTGAACTGCCGGATGCCCCGGTCCGGGTCGAGCGATCCGTCTGGCCGCTGCGGCGCGAAGCGCTCGTAGACGTTGTAATGCGAGTTGACGACGAGGGACGCCCCGGCGGCGTATAGCGCCTCCCACGGCGGCTTCAACAGGTCATTCGCGGGCAGCGAGCCGGATGAGCTGAACCGGGGATGGTGCCAGATGGCGAGGAGGCACGCCTTGGTCCTCGCTGCGAGGTCAGCGTTGAGCCAGGCGTCCTGCGGCGAGCCGACGGCGAGAGACTGGTCGCTGTTCAGCACCACCACGTGCCACGCACCGGCGTCGTAGCTGTAATAGCCCTTACCGGACTCGCCGGCGGCCGCGCCGAAGTAGTTGTAGTAGTTGGTGGAGCCCGCCTGCCAGGGCTCCATGTGCCCATGCGCGGGCCGCGTGCGCGCCTTGTGCCGGCCCCAGGACGGCCCATAGCAGTTCTCGAAATCCGGTACGATGCCGCTCTGCGCATAGACGTTGTCGCCCACCGTGAAAACGATGCCGGGGATGCTGTCGAGCAGAGCGGCGGTCGCTTCGTCCTCCTGGCTGTCACAGCGGACGATGTCGCCGGCGCCGACCAGCACAACGGTCGTGTCACCGCCCAAGTCGTCCGCGGTCAGCGGGGTGGTGGGAGTCGAGCGTGCAGTGGGAACAACCGGGGAGCGGTCGCAGGTGGCGACGAACAGGGCGATGACGGACAGCAGGGCGTTAAATGGGCGCGCTACCACAGGACGCCTCCGACGTTCGAAAGTGTCCGACAACGCAGGGCCAATTGGAAGTGCAGGGGCTTGCAAGTCCCACGCCGCCTCGCGCGGGGAGGGAGAAAGCGGGAAGTGCAGGAGTGGGAGTGACTTCCGAGTTTGACGTCGGGCGCAAACCCGCGTCAGGTGTGAGCGGTGTGGGGCAATTTTGTCGAGAGCCGGCGCCACCCCCGCCCTTCTAGGAGCGACGGGCGCAGCCTGCTGCGCCCCTACTTCTTTTTCCTGCCGTCCGCTCCCACTGAATCAACCGGTACTGACGCACAATCCGTCGGGCGGGCGCGTACCAACGCGCGAGACTCCGGCCAGAATCCGACCACATCCGCAGAACCGACGGCTTTGCCCCGCAACTGGGCCCCTCGACGATGCAAGTCCACTGATACTCCGTTGTAACCATTGTGCCAGACAAGTCGAACTTGGCTGGCATCGATCGGGAGCCACCACGCATCGCCATTCGACCAGCGCGGTCGGACCAGGAGACTATTGCGCGCGACGTACGTCACACGACGCGCGGTGTCCAGCTGCAGCCTATCGGGAATGATCCCCTGCGCTGCATGCCCCAGCATGACCGACGGAATCCAGGCCACCGACCTCGACCTCATAGCATCCAGCGAAATTTTGCGTGAACGTGGCGTTCTCCTCCGGCCGCCGTTCGTCAGAACGCGCCCACATGTACACCCCGAGCATGACGCCCGCGCTCGCAACCAATGCCCCGGCACTGAGAATCGTCCATTTCTCCTGCGTGCCCTGCGAAGCTCGCAGTAGGCGCGATACCCAAGCGATGGTGATCACCAGCGGCAGACCTGCGGCGAACGCATTGGGGGCAGCGGCGGGCCACGTGCCCCAGAGCCACACCTCGTCCGCCGTCGTACCGACCACAAGCCCGCAAGGAATCAGCCCGCTTCCCAAATACAGCAGCCACCGGCTGTGCGTCTTCCGGTAGGCGAGTATCAGGAGCGGTGCACTGAGGAGCGCCCAGTCGCTGAGCGTGCGCACGTTACGCCCTGACCTCCGCGCCGACCCCCACGCCCAACATCCGCATCGCATTCCCGTCGCGCACCGCGATCTCCACGGTTCCACCAGAGCCAACGAACGCAACAAGGTGGCCACTCGGGACGTCAGCAAACGTTCGCTGCAGCGGACCCGCATCGATCCCCGCCACGCTGATGGCCACCCCGGGTTTGGTGGCGTTGCCCGCAATGTTTGAAATCAGCGTTCCGAAACGATCGACGTGTAGCACTTCACCCACCACGGCATCTCCTTCAGTCAGCGGAATCGGCAGCGGCGCGTAGACCGGATCGGTAATTGCCGCGCCCAGCGACTCGAGCGATCCTCCCGTCGCCAATCTCCCCGCCGCAGGCGCAAACACGTCGCGGCCGTGGAACGTAGGGGCCGCTTCCGGGAGCACGGGGATGGAAACGAACGTCGCGTTCAAGGACAAGAACGAAAGCAGGCCGTTATCGGGTGCGAGAAAGTACCGGCCAAATCGTGTTGCCCCGAGTACGCGTCGATCTGTTCCAACACCCGCATCAACGACGGCCACGTAGATCGTGCCTTCGGGAAAGAACATCCAGGTCCGGCTGAGGAGGTACTGGGCGGCACGCACATCGCCGGGCGACACGTCGTGGGTGATATCGACCAGTGTCGCACTGGGCGCGTACGTCGAGAGCACGCCCTTCATCTCAGCGACGTAGCTGTCACTCGTTCCGAAGTCCGTGAGCAGCGCGATAATCGTCATGGCCTCAGACTCTGACGGTACGCCACCGGCCCCCTCGCCAGAACAGCACCATCGCGATCCCCCGCGAAATAGCCGTGACACTCAATGCAAGCCAGATACCCAGCAGGCCGAGCGCCTGCGACCACCATGCGGCGAGTGGAATGCGCAGCGCCGTGAGCGTGGTGCTCGCGATCTGCGGCCAGAACGTATAGCCGGCGCCCGCGAGCGCGCCTTCGAGAATGAGCTCGAAGCTCTGGCCGATCTGTGCGAAGGCGATCACCCGCAGATACAGCACCCCGTCGGCGATTACCTGCGGATCGCGCGTAAAGAGTGACACTAAGCGATCGGGAATGAGCAGAAAAGCGATCGCCGTGGTCACCGTGACCATCAAGCAATAGCCCACCGTCAATCGCACCGCTTCCCGCGCCCGGTCTTCCTGGCGCGCGCCGAGGTTTTGGCCCACGAGCGCGCTCGCGGCGAGGGCAAAGCCGCTGATCGCGATGAACCCGAGCCCTTCCATCTTATGGCCCACGCCCAGCGCAGCGAGCGCAGGGGTCCCGAACCGCGATGTGAAGCGTGTGAGCCACATGTAAATGACCGACAGCAGCACGCCCGCGAGCGACAACGGGGCACCGATGCGCACGATCGTCGGCACGGTGCGCCAATCGGGGGCGCGCACGCGCAGCAGGCCGCGCCGCAGCGCGATCACGAGGCCGAACAGGAAGCCGCCCCCGCGCACCATGACGGACGCGAGCGCCGCGCCTTCGACGCCGAGGCGGGGAAACGGGCCGAGACCCATGATCAGCAGCGGATCGAGCAGAATCGAAACGCACACCGAGCCTGCCAGCATGAGGAACGGCGTCCGGGTGTCACCAGCCGCGCGAAACGTGGCCTCGATGGCGAAGAACCCGAATACCAGCGGTCCGCCGAGCAGCCACGTCGAGAGGTAAGCGTGACCGAGTCTCGCCACCTCGGGCGGCACCGACATGAGACGGAACATCGGGTCGGCCAGCAACTCGCCGGCGGCGCTCACCACGAGCCCGGCACAGAGGGCGTACACCACCGCGGCCGCGGCCGCGCGCGCCGCGCGCTCGGGGTCGCCCTCCCCGTGGCGCCGCGCCGCTACGGCGATCAACCCGATCTCGACCATCTCGCCGAGACTCAGCGCGACCCAGACGTAGAACCCCGACGTCGACACGGCCGCGAGCGCGGCCGGACCGATGAGGCGGCCTACCCAGATACTGTCGATCAGGTTGAAGGAGAAGTGACACGCCATCATCGCGACGGCAGGGACCGCGAGCCGCAAGACGACCGGCCGCAGCGGCCCGGAGGTGAGTGGATTAGCGGGCGTAGCGTGCTACCAGCACGAGCGCGTCGTCGTTGCCCTTCAGGTGGTGGGTGATGACGAAGTCGGCAATTTCCTGCGGCGTGTGCGAGAGCACCAGCGAGTCGACGAATCCGTCCTTGATCCCGTCCGAGAACAGAATCACCGTATCGCCGAGCGCGAGCGGGACGGAGCGCGTGGTGGGACGGGTCGGCTCGGCGCCGATGAACCCAGCGTTCGGCACGAGGGTGACGCGCGACGGGGAGTTGCCGAGATCGGCGCGGAGCAGCACGCCGCCGATGTTACCGACGCCCAACCACGTCATCGTCGCGGCCTGCGGATCGAGATACGCGAGCCCGAGCACGGCCCCGCGCAGCCCCACCATGGCGTCGTGACAGCGGCGCACCAGATCGATGAGCGGCTCGCGCGAATAGCGGTCGACCGCGGCCACCGCGGCGTGTGCGGCGCCTGCGGCCTCCTGGCCGTGGCCGAGGCCGTCGACCACCGCAACCAGCGTCCCTTTGCCGACGCGCTTGGTGAGACAGAGGTCGCCCGACTCGGCCTCCCCGGGCAACGGCAGCGTCGCGAAGGCGGTTTCGATCTTCAAATGGTGCGCCGCCACTTTTTCATGGTGATCGTCGTGCCCTGTCCGACCACCGACACGACCTCGAACTCGTCCATCAGGCGTTTGGCGCCCGGCAGGCCGGCGCCCACGCCGTGCGAGGTCGAGTACCCGTACTGCATCGCGTGCTCGATATCCGGAATGCCCGGGCCTTGATCGATCGCGATCACGGACACGCCCTGGCGATCGCCGTTCTGTTCGAGGCTGAGGATGATCTCGCCCTTTTTGGCGTACATCAGGATGTTGCGGGCGATTTCGGAGATGGCGGCGGCGATGACCGTCTGCTCGCCGCTGGAGAATCCGGCGACGGCCGCTAACGCGCGGCCTTGCTGCCTCGCTTCAACGACATCAACGTCCGCGGCGATCGGTAGTCGCAGTTCTTCACCCACGGCCGCTTGGTTTCTTGGGTTTAGTTTCGAACGCGGTGCGTTCTTCGGTGCGGCGATTGAGGAACGCGAGCCCCTCTTCCAGGTCCAGCACGGTGGCGACGCCTTTCAGCGTCAGGCCGAGCTGCACCATGGCGAAGGCGACGTCGGGCTGAATGCCCACGATGACGGTTTCGGCGCCGCGGAGCCGGGCCATATGCGCGATGTCGCGCAGCGTCCGGACGGCGAACGAATCCATGACGTCGAGCGCCGTGACGTCGACGATCACACCGCGGCAGCGCGACCGCCCGACCTGGGCAATCAGCGCTTCACGAAGATGGGATAAGTCGGCGTCAGTTAGGGCGGACTGAATCGAGGCAATGAGAAATTGCCCCTGCCGCAGAATCGGTACTTCCACGGCGACCTCCGGCTAGCGCTGAGATTCCGCGGGGATTTCGCGGACCTGGGTTGTCGGCGGCGCGCGATCCGCGAGCAACCGTTCCGCCTCCTCGATGCCTCCCTGCAGGTCGCCGACCGTGGCCATTTCGGAGAGGTCGACGCCGATCGTCACGAGCGTCTGCGCGATTTCGGGCGACAGGCCGGTCACGATCACGGTCGCGCCCAACAGGCGCGACGCTTCGACCGTCTGCACCAAGTGGTTGGCGACGCCGGAGTCCATGGCCGCCACGCCGGTCACGTCGATCACCACGACCTTGGCGCGGTTGGCGCGAATCGCACGCAACAGCTGTTCGGTCAGCTGCCGCGCGCGCTGCGGATCGATGACGCCGATGATCGGGAGAATGAGCAGCCGCTCCCGCACCTGCAACACCGGCGTGGACAGCTCCCGGATCGCCTCCTGTTGCTGGCGGATGATGCGCTCGCGCTCTTCCACGAATCCGACGGCCACCGTGTTCGCGATGCGGTTCGCGGCGGGCTCATAGCTGTCGAGAATCCGGTTCAGTTTTTCGACATTGTCCTGGTATTTGGTGAACAGCGAGCGGGCGAGCACGTCACGCAGCAGCAGCACGATGCCGACGACTTCATCGGTTTCGACGCCTCGCGGAATGATGCGCTCCGACAGTCGCCGCGAGTAGGCCTGCAGGGCCTCGAAGGTACCGGTCTCGAGCGCTTCCACGTAGTTGTCGTAGACCGCGGTCGCTTCGGCGAAGATTTCTTCTTCGGTCATCGCTGTGAGCAGCTCCGCGCGCGTGATGCGCCGCGCCCATTCCTCGCGCAGCTGCGTGCGGTTCTGTCGCAGGTGGGCGACGAGCTCGCGCAGGAGCCCCGCCGACGACTCGCTCAGCACCGGGGCTTCCGACGCGCGCGTCGAAACGCTCATACCTTTTTTGGTGTCCATGGCTCCTAACCTAGTATAGGCCGTTTAGGGAGCAAGACCTGCGGCCCTGCTCTTGCGGCGTTCCTTGGTCTCGTACAGGGCGACGTCTGCCGCGTTTAGCAGCGCCTCTACGGTTTCGCCATGGCCGGGGTAGACTGCTACCCCAATGCTGATCGACAGATTCGGCTTTTCGGCATCCGTGGCCAGCCTGTCCCCCACCCCCCGCGCCACATGCCAGGCGGCCGCTTCCCCCGTTTCGGGGAGCACGAGAGCGAACTCATCGCCGCCAAACCGCGCGGCGGTATCGGTGGCGCGGCACGACCCCAGCAGGGCTTCCGCCACGCGCCGGATGGCGAGGCTGCCGGCCAGGTGGCCGTGCCGGTCGTTGATCTGCTTCAGGCCGTCGAGATCGAGCAGGACGACCGCCAGGGGCTGCGCGCTGCGGCGCGAGCGCAGGATCTCGGTCTCGAGCGCCTGAATCAGCTGGCGGTGATTGGCGAGCCCCGTCAGCGGATCGGTCACGGCGAGCTCTCGCCACGTCCCCTGAATGTCGCGTTGCACCGCGACGGCGGCCGCCAGGACGAGGCTCGTCACCGCCGTGACGCCCGTCCACACCTGCAGCAGCACGAGCGACTCGTTCGTCGTGTAGATCGAGAACGGGCCGACCCCGTGCAGCGTGCGGTAGATCGCGATGAACGAAACGATGAGCATCGTGGTCGCAGACTCCCGCGGGCCGAACCGGAACGCGACCCAGATCATGATCGGCCACAGAACCACGGTGAGCGGGTAGTGGCGCGAAGGGAAGACACCGCCGAACGTCGCGAGCGCCGCGAGCACCGTCACCAGCGTCAGTGCCATTGCTTCCGTCCGCTGGGGCCGGCTCCAGCTCGGCGCAGGTTTCACGCCGATCCAGAGAATCAGCGCCGGGGCCACCACGATGTCGCCCACTGCATCGCCGAGCCACCACGTGAGCCACACGCGCGGCGCGTCGTGACTCGACACGAGACCGCCGAGCGCGAGCGACGCGATGCCGATCGAGGCGGACACGGTGGTACTGACGAGGGCGGCGAGCACGGTGAAGCGAATGATGTCGCGGACGCGGTCGAACACGCGCCCGCCGCGCGCGAACCGGTTGACGAGATAGGCGCCGAGCAGCCCTTCGCCCGCATTGCCGAACGCGATGCCGATCGACGGGAGAATGGCGCCCGTCGTGGTGAGATTCGCGAGGAACGCGGCGCCGAGAATCGCGGGCCACACGCGGTAGCCCAGCAGCACGAACGCGGCGAGGGCGATGCCGGCCGGCGGCCAGACCGTCGTGACGCTGCTGTTGATGTACGCGAACCGCAGACCCAGCTTGGCGGCCGAATAGTAAACGACTGCCAATCCGACCAGCACCGCCACGCGGCCCAGCGATTCATTCGTCCGGCTACGTCTAAAGATGGAAGCTGGCATGTACTCGCCTCATCCCGACGATGGAGCCCGCTTGTTCGCACCAAAAAATATATTAAGCCCCAGAAACGGGGGGGCCCTATGTCCTGGACCATTCGCCGTGTGGAGCGCCGCGTCTCGTCCGACCGCCGGGGTGGATTCCAGCGGCGATCGGCGGACCGCGACAGCCCGCTGATGCTCATGCCCGCCGTCCACCTGACCAAGCGTGAACGGGAAATCAGAGAGCTGATCGCCATGGGACTCGGCAACAAGGAAATTGCGCGGCGGCTGAACATCGCGACCAACACCGTCAAGAGCCACGTGCACAACATGCTCGGGAAGCTCGCGTTTCTGGAGCCGGCCGAGCGGCGTCCCCGCCGCCTGCGCCGCTGAGGTGTTCGCGGGAACCTCGCGCAGAAAACGCTGAAAAAGCGGATTCTGGGGATAGCGCGCGGCGAGCCCTTCCACGTAGCTGCGCGCTTCGCGCTCCAGGACCGTGCGTCCGTCCCGATCACGCGCCGCTTCGCGTATCAACGCGGCCGCGAGCACCCAGGTGGCTTCGACATGCGATAGCTCGCCGTCATGCGCCGCGCGGCGCATGTACCGGATGCCGCGCTCGGCATTCCCGCTTCCCAGCCCGATGATACGCGCGAAGAAACGCGCGAGCGCGCCGGCGCGCGCCAGGCCGTACTCGTAGACGCCCAGACCCAGATAGCAGTCCGCGCATGTCGAGTCGGCTGCGAGCAGGCGGCGATAGATGTCGCGCATCGCTTTCGCATCTCGCGCCGCGCTGTAGCCGTGCCCATGCTCCTCGCGCTGGCGTGCCCGATACCCGAGCGCCGTGGCCAACCAGAAATCCGCCGGTGCGCCGGTCGCGCGCGCGCGGCCCATCGCCGCGCCGAGCAGCGAGTCGATGCGCTGCAGCGCAAAATCGGCGGAGTCGAGGGCGGAGGCCCACCAGATGTAGGCGCCCGCCTGGAAGACGAGCGGGGCGGGATCGGCCGGCTCGCGCGCGGCGAGCGCTGCGAAATAGGTGGCGGCGCTTTCGAAACCACCGGCGTACAGCGTGTCCAGGCCGGTGCGTAACGCGAGGCGCGGCGTGCTCTGGAGCGCCAGCAACACGATCGCGGCGAGCACCGGCACGTCAGCGGGGTGCGGTAATCGGAAGGGCCGGAACGAGTCCCGCGGTGCGGGTGATGACGGTCCTGGCCAGCTCGCGCAGCGCAACGCCGGCCGGCGAATCGGGGTCACCGACGACGATCGGCTCGCCCCGGTCGGCCAGCGCCGCCATCCCCGCCTGCAGCGGAATCTGGCCCAGCAGCGGGACACCCAGCTCGGCGGCCAGCCGGCTCCCGCCGCCCGCGAGGAAGATCTCGGAGTGCTCGTGGCAATGGGGGCAGACGAAGTAGCTCATGTTCTCGACGATCCCGACCACGCCGATGCCTACGCGCTCGAACATCTTGGCGCCACGCAGCGAGTCGCCGACCGCCATCTCCTGCGGCGTCGTCACGATGATCGCGCCGTGGAGCCGTACGATCTGCGTGAGCGAGAGCTGCGCGTCCCCCGTGCCGGGCGGCAGATCCACCAGGAAATAGTCGAGCTCGCCCCACGCGACGTCGCGGAGAAACTGCCCGATGATCTTCATGATGATCGGGCCGCGCCAGATCGCCGGCGCGTCCCGTTCGACGATGAAGCCCAGCGACATCAGCTTCACCCCGTGGGCCTCGAGCGGCTGGATCTTCCCGCCCTGGACCTCGGGCTTGTCGCTCAAGCCGAACATGCGCGGGATATTGGGGCCGTAAATGTCGGCGTCCATCAGGCCGACGCGGTGGCCGTCCCGGGCCAGCGCCGCCGCGAGATTCGCCGACACGGTCGACTTCCCGACCCCGCCCTTGCCGCTGGAGATCGCAAGGACCTTGCCGAGGGCCGGCATCTCATCCGCCGTTGGCGGTGGTGGGACGGTCGGACGGTCGGACGGTCGGACGGTCGGTCGCGCGCCACCGTCGGCCGAGTCGACGACGTTCATCTTGACCGCCGTCACACCGGCGACGCCCTCGACCGCTTTGCGCGCCTGGCGCGCCAGCGAGCCCGGATCTTCGCGGGTCAGCACGAAGGTGAACGTAACGACCCCCGCCGCATCGACCGTGATGTCGCGCACCATTCCGGCGGACATGAGGTTCGAGCCGTGGCGGGGACTGGTGATCCCGCCCAGCGTCTGCTCGACGTCCGTTTTGATCGCCTGTGCGCTCACCCGGACGTCCCGATGGCGAGAAATGCGCGCGCGGCGTTCAGCACGTTCTCCTCCACGTCCGCCATGGTCCCCGCCAACGACGCGCCCGCCGCGCGATGATGGCCGCCGCCGCCGAACTGGTGGGCGAGCTCCGCGACGTCCACCTCGCCCATCGAGCGGAAGGAGACCTTGATGCGCCCGTTGCCGATGTGCCGGAACAGGAGCGCCATGCGGACACCGGCGATCGACCGCGGGAATTCGACGATGCCGTCGAGGTCGTCGGCCGTCACCTCGTGGCGGCGCAGCGCGTCCGGCGGCACGCTCACCCACGCAAGTCCGACCTCCGGCTCCACCACCAGCGTCTGCAGCACCTCGGCGAGGAGCCGCACGCGGCCTTCGGGCGCGCTGGCGTAGACCGACGCGTAGATCGACTCGGGGTCGACGCCCTGTTCGAGCAGTGCGGCGGCGACGCGCAGCGCGCGCGCGGTCGTGTTGGAGAAGCGGAATCCACCGGTGTCGGTCAGCAACCCGACGTACAGGGCCTGCGCCACTTCGGCCGTCAGCGGCCAGCCCGCGACGCTGGCGAGATCGAAGATCAGCTCCGCGGTCGCGGTCGCGTCGGGCGCGATGAGACAGGGACCTGGGGGCAGTTTCACGGGGCCGACATGGTGATCGATGCAGACGAGCGGCGGCTGCCGCTTGTTGATCACCGCCGCCAGGTTGCCGAGCCGGCTGAGATCCCCGATGTCGAGCGACGCGACGAGGTCGGCGCGCTCGATCTCCCGCACCGCATGGTCGCTCGCATCGGCACCATCGGGAATCAGGAAATGAAAACGCTCGGGGATTTCGGTGGGATTGGCGATGCTCACCGAGACACCGCGGGCGCGCAGCAGGTACCACAACCCGATCTCACTGCCGACGCCGTCGCCGTCGGCGTTGACATGCGTCGTCAACACGACGTGGCGGGCGCTGGTGAGCGCCTTCGCCACGTCGCGCGCCGCCTGCGCACGAGCGGGCGGAACGGGAACGCCGTTCGGGGTCATTGCGGGGAAGATAATCGCGTTACCGCTCGTCGCCTGCCGCAACCAGACCCTGATCTAGCTCTTTGGATCGGGTTGCGGCATGTGCGACTGCGGTACTAACGGCTCGGCGGGACGGGAGGGCGAGGGGTCTGCGCTCGGGGTCCGCCGGCACTTCCCCCCGCCGCCAAGCGCGAGTGGCGTACGCCGTACAGGAAGTACACGAAAAGACCGATCACGAACCAGATGCCCAGTCGTGCCCACGTGCGGCCGCTCAGGCTGACCATCAGGTAGAGCGCAGACACCGCTCCCAGCGGCGCGACCAGCCACACCGCGGGCGTTCGGAAGACACGGGGCAGGTTGGGTTCGCGCTGCCGCAAGACGAGAATTCCGATCGACACGATGACGAAGGCAAGCAACGTGCCGATCGACACGAGGCTCGCGGCGTCGCGGATCGGCAGAATGGCTGAGAAAAACGCCACGACGACGCCCGTCACGATCGACGTGATGTATGGCGTCTGAAATTTTGGGTGGATCCGGTTTATGACCGGCGGCAAGAGGCCGTCGCGCGACATCGAGTAGAAGACGCGGGACTGCCCGAGAAGCATGACCAGAATCACGGATGAAAGTCCCGCGATGGCACCGAGCTTGATCAACGTTGCCATCCAGCCGAGACCGGCGCGATCGGCAGCGACGGCGATCGGATCGGGCACGTTGAGCTCACGGAACGGCACGACGCCGGTCGCGATTCCGGACACCAGGATGTACAGCAGCGTGCAGATCAACAGCGATCCGATAATGCCGATCGGCATGTCTTTCTGCGGGTTCTTCGCTTCCTGGGCGGCGGTGCTGACGGCGTCAAATCCGATGTAGGCGAAGAACACAATTCCGGCACCCGCCATCACGCCGTTCCAGCCGAACTTGCCCGCGCCCTCAGCCGGTGGAATGAACGGGTGCCAGTTCGCGGGGTTGATCGCGTGCGCAGCGGCGATAATGAAGAGGATGACGACCGCCCCTTTGATGAACACGATCACGTTATTGACGTTGGCCGACTCCTTGATGCCGATCACGAGCAGAGTGGTCACGATGGCGATGATGATGACGGCGGGCAGATTGAAGACGGCGGTCACTTGGGTACCGTCCTGGCAGGCGACCAGGGTGCCGCGGGCGGCGGACAATGAACAGGGGACGTTGATCCCGACGTCGTGCAGGAACGACACCGCGTAACCTGACCAGCCGATCGCGACGGTCACGGCACCGAGCGCATACTCAAGCACGAGGTCCCAGCCGATGACCCACGCGACAAACTCTCCCAGTGTCGCGTAGCCGTAGGTATAAGCACTTCCCGCCATCGGCACCAGCGATGCGAACTCCGAATAACAGAGCGCGGCGAAGATGGAGGCCACGCCAGCGAGCGTGAAGGACAGGACGACCGCCGGACCCGAGTTCAACGCGGCGACCGTTCCGGTGAGAACAAAGATGCCGGTTCCGATGATCGCGCCAATGCCGAGCAGCGTGAGGTTCAACGCCCCCAGGGCTCGCTTGAGGCTGTGATCGCTGAGCGCTTCCGCCTGCAAGTCGGTGACGCTTTTCCGGCGAAACAGATTCATGCGAACCCCGTTCGCGAAGGTGACGAATCGACGGCGCGGACCGCCCCAAGGTTCGCCGGGGGCGCCGATCTGTCAATAGAGGAAGGCCGTCAGTACGAAAGTCTTACACGCACCGTCCAGGAGCGGGGTAGCGGGACCGTGGCGAAGTCGCCGACCATCATCGGCGTCCCCGCGCTCCGGCCGAAGCTGCCCGTTTCCGGATCGGCGCCGGAGTAGCTGGTCCAGGTCGCCAGGTCGCGGCCACCGAACATGATGCTGGCCGCGCGGGCGCCGAAATGCGCCGCGAGACGCTCGGGAACGTCGAATACGAAGGCGAGCTCGCGCAGCTTCAGGTAGTCGGCATCCTCGAAATACGCCGGCGGCATGACGGACGCCCCGAGGGCGTTGGCCTGACGTGACAGCGGCGTTGTTGGGTCGTAGCGATCGCGGCAGATGGGATACAAGCATCGCAGATTGGCGATTTGATTGAACAGGGTCTGCCCGGCCCGATAGTCGAGCGTCGCCGAGATGTGCCACCGCTGCCCGACGCGCCACGCCGAGGTGAGTGCCGCGCCTTGCGTCGGATAAGGGGTACCTGCCCAGACCTGTGAAGGCGGGTTGGTCGCGGAGGAGATCTCGTTTCCCGAGATAATCCCGTCGCCGTTGCTGTCGGCATACGTGATCGGCCAGGCCCAGTACCCGCCGGCGGGGTAGCCGGCCAGCTCGCGCTGCCCGGTATAGCGGATACCCTCGGCGGCTACGCCGCTTGAGACACCGCGGACGAGACGATTCCGATTTCCCCACAACGACAGTTGCGCAGTCCATCCCCACCGCGACCGATCGATGAGGGTCGTCGACAGCGCGGCGGTCACGCCGCGGTTGCTGATGACCGCGCCCGGGGCGTAGACGAATGACGGGCCGCCGCTCGGGAGCGAGACGCCGAAGTACTGAAGAGCCTGCGACCGCTGATCGTAGAACGACACGTTCGCGCGCCACCGATCCGACAGTCCGGCGGCATCCGCGCCCACCTGCCACTCACGCGTGCGATCGGCCTTGATGGGCCCGGGGATCGGCTGGAATGGCGCGACAAACACGACCTGGAGATTCTGTGGAAAGGTGTGACTCGCCTTTCCAAAGGCGCCATGAATCGCCAGCCTGGCGAGCGCGCCTGGCCGCTCGGTTCTGGGAATCCAGTCGACGGCGAGACTGGGGTTCGTCTGATCTCCTGGGGAGTACTCGTGGAGATCGTCATGGCGCAGCGTGCCGGTCACGAAGAACCGGTCGCGAATGCCTACCCGCTCGACGCCGTATACGCTGAACCAGCGCTGGTGCAGCCACGACTGTTGCGACGTATACCCGCCGCCCGACCCCTGAAAGAACGCCGCGTCCACACGGTTCTGCAGGCGCTCGACGCCAATGGCGGAAGTCAGGCGCATCCCGCTGAAGATCCGATTCGCCGCCGTCAGTTTCAGCGCGAGCGTCCGGTCGCGCACGACTCGATCGCCGGTGGTCAGGAGCGTGGACACGAGGTTCCGTTCGTGTTGACCGATGTCGTCGAGTCCGAACGTCCCCTGGATCGCGAGCCAGCGCACCGGCGTGGCGAGGACCTGCACACTGGCGAGGGTGCGATCGAGCTTCTGCGTCCCCGGACTCTGAAACGCCTGACCCCAGCTGAACCCAGCCGAGTCGCTCGCCCCCATCAGCGCCGCCACCACAGGCTCGTAGATGGGAAGCCGCAGGTTGCTGGAAATCTGCGTCGCGTTCACGCCGATCTCGACGTTGCGCCACGGATGGAGCGTGGCGGCTCCGCCGATATTCCAGCGGTGGTAATCGTCGGACCACGTCACGGCCGGGACGTCGTAGGCGGCCGCGGCCGCATCGAGATTGCCGGACAGCCGGAACGCACCCCAGCGCGGTCCGCCGGCAGCAGTTAGGCCGAGCTGCCAGCGCGGCGCGGCGCCGAACGGATTCCGGGCGACCATCGGATTGAACGACTGCAGGCGGTCCTGCACGCATTGCCCTGCGGCTTGGACCACGAGGCTGCAGCCGCCGGTGCGCAGCAGGCTATCGGGGTTATCGAGATCGACGCCGCCGTAGTTCGCCGGCCAGCGCCGGGGAGTGGCTCGGATGGCGCCTGCGGCAAAGCCCTGGACGCGGATCGCGCCGGTGCGCACGCCTTTGGAGTGGATGAGGATGACGCCGGCCGCGGCCCCGGGACCATACATCGCCGTCGCGGCCGGTCCCTCGAGCACCTCGAGCGACTGTACGTCTTCGATCGGGATATCGTCGAGTCGTGAGGGGCCGGGGCCTCCCGCAGTGAGCCGCGAGTCGTCCTCCTGCGCATCGATGCGGACGCCGTCGAGCAGGATCAGCGGCGGGAGATCCGAAATGAGAGAGCGGACTCCGGCGAATCGGACCTGCGAGCCGCCACCGTTCAAGCCGCCCCCGGGAATCACGAGCAGGCCCGGCACCTGGCTCGTGAGCGCGTCGCTGAGCGAGCGGGCCGTACCGTTCTTGGTCAGCGCGTCGACGTCGATGGTATAGCGGTCGAAGAGAGGGGCGAACGCAGGCGGCGGATACGAGCTATCAGCCTGCTGTTGCGCAAGCAGCAGCACCGGTGCAGCCAGCAGCACGACGAGACTACAGACTGTAGTTCGGGGCTTCTCGCGTGATGACGACGTCATGTGGATGCGATTCTCGCAGCCCCGCAGTCGTGATCCGAATGAACTCGGTTTCGGTACGCAGCGCAGCGATGTCACATACCCCACAATACCCCATTCCGCTCCTCAACCCCCCGACCATCTGATAGACCACATCGGCGACCGGGCCGCGGTAGGGTACGCGACCTTCGATCCCCTCAGGAACGAGCTTTTGCAGCGAGACCTCGCCCTCCTGGAAGTAGCGGTCGGCCGAACCCTCCTCCATCGCGGACAGGCTACCCATCCCCCGGATGACCTTGAAGCGCCGGCCCTCGAGCAGGAACGACTCCCCCGGGCTTTCTTCGGTCCCCGCCAGCATCGAGCCCATCATCACCGACTCGGCCCCCGCCGCCAGCGCCTTGACCGCGTCCCCGGAGTACTTGATGCCGCCGTCCGCGATCACGGGGATATCGCCGGCGCCCCGCACGGCATCCACGATGGCGGTGATTTGGGGAACACCGATGCCCGTCACGACGCGCGTGGTACAAATCGAGCCCGGGCCGACCCCGACCTTCACCGCATCGACCCCGCGCTCGACGAGCGCCCGCGCGCCGGACTCGGTGGCGATGTTGCCCGCGACGAGCTGGGCGTCCGGGAAGGCGTCGCGCAAGCAGGCGACGGTGTCGAGCACGCCCTGACTGTGCCCATGCGCCGAGTCGATCACAATCACGTCGCAGCCGGCGTCGAGCAGCGCCTGGGCGCGCGCGCGCGCGTCCTGCGTGCCACCGACCGCCGCTGCGACACGCAGCCGGCCGTGCTGGTCCTTGTTGGCGTCGGGGTACTGGCGCCGCTTGAAGATGTCTTTGATGGTGATGAGACCCTTGAGCAGACCCTGCTTGTCGACGACCGGCAGCTTTTCGATGCGGTGCTTGGCGAGAATACGCTCGGCCTCGTCCAGCGTCGTGCCGACGGGAGCGGTGACGAGCTTCTCCTTCGTCATCACGTCACGAATCGGCCGGTCCAGCTCGCGCTCGAACTGCAGATCGCGATTGGTGATGATCCCGACCAGCTTGCCGGCGCCGTCGACGATGGGCACGCCCGAAATCTTGAAGCGGACCATCAACTGGTGCGCTTCACGCAGCGGGCGGTCCGGTCCGAGCGTGATCGGGTTCATGATCATTCCCGATTCGCTGCGCTTCACGCGGTCGACCTCGGCCGCCTGGCGGTCGATCGGCATGTTCTTGTGAATCACCCCGATGCCGCCAAGGCGCGCCATCCCCATCGCCATCTCGGCTTCGGTGACGGTATCCATGGCGGCCGAAACGATCGGGATGTTGAGCGGAATCTTGCGTGTGAAGCGGCTGGCGACGGCGACGTTACGGGGATGCACCGTCGCGTGACGGGGCACGAGCAGGACGTCGTCAAACGTCAGGGCGACGTCGGGTCGGAAGGTTCCCATGGCGGAAGTTACTGGGGGGGCTTCGTTTCCTCAACCTGTTTCTTCTTTGCCTCTTCGACGGCCGCTTTCCCGGCCGCAACGACGCCCTCGAAGAACCTGCCGGCCTTTCCCACCGCGTCCATCGTGCCCTTGATGATCGTGACGGGCACGCGTCCAGCCCGCATCGTGTCTTCCAGCGTTTCGGCGACCTTCTGGAACGCCGGGGCGCCGGCGGCACGTTGCGAGTACTTCGACTCCAGGAACTCGATGTAGTCGAGCACCTGATAGGCCTGCTCGTCCGGCATGACGTCGAGCTTGCGCCGGATGCGCTCGCTGAGCACGTCGTTCACGGCGTTACTCCTCCCTCCAGCGAAATCAGATCGACGATCGGGTTGCCGAGATAGCGGCTGCGGCCGTTTCGGACCCGCGCCGTGATCGTCATGGTGGCGAGCGGCGTGATCGCCCGGAAGGCCGGTAGTCTGGCGTCGGGAACGACGATATAGACGAAGCCCCGTTCGGGCAGCGGGCCTCGCGCCAATACGTAGGATGAGCCGCTCGGGATGTCAGGCCGCAACTCGTCGGCCTTCTGGATCGCGATGAACTCGAGATTCCAGCGCAGCACCTGGCCGACGTAGCGCTGCGGCTCGGCGCGCAACTCGGCGGCCGTCACCCCGACCTGCACGCCCGCGGGGGCGGCCTGCAGATCTCCCCCCTTTACCCAACCCTCGAACTGCACGCGCGTCCACTCGCCGTTGCGGCTCAACACCCGGAGCGGCGTATCGGTCGCCACCGTGCCGGCCTCCGGGCCGTCGGGGGCGCGGTAGAGGGTCGTCACGCGCACGGGTTGCGCGCGGCTGCTGTCTATGGGGGTTGGGGCCGGGGGGTTCGGGCCTGGGGTTCGCACAAGCTGACTGTCCGAAGCCTGGGACGTGTCCGTGGTGCGCGTGGAGACGACGTCAGCAATCGGCGCCAGCGCACTGCGTTGGACCCAGCCCTGACGCTGCACGTGTACCCAGCGGCCGCTGCTATCGGGCGCCGTCGCGCGCTTCAAGCCAAAGCCCTGCGCGAGCTCGGCGACCAGCGGACCGGCGGGCGCGCCGCGCAGGTTTTCGTTCGGGGTCTTCGTCACGAGTAAGTCGAAATCGGGCCGGTCGCTCGGGCCGACGGAGGTGGAGAAGATCCAGCCTTCGAGCGTGACCTGAATCCAGTCGTTGCGGGTTGCGCCGCCCGAAAGCACGGCGCCAGACGCGAGGCGCGCGATACGACGGCCCGCGACGTCCTGATAGAACCAGGCGTTGTCGACGCTGACGCGAAAGCGGCCGCCCTGCGCAGCGAGCGGGCGGGCGAGTGGCGCCGCGAGGCTCAGCACCGCTAGTAGCGCAGGAACTCTCTGGCTAACTTGCATCCCCTTCAATATGACAACGAGCCGTAGCACGCGCACCCCGGTCGTCCTCGTTGTGCTCGACGGGTGGGGCTTCCGGCCTGGCCGCGAGGGCAACGCCATCGAGCTCGGCCGGACGCCGGTGTGGCACAAGCTGTGGCAGCGCGCGTCGCGCACGCTGCTCGACGCGTCCGGTCTCCCCGTCGGTCTCCCCGATGGCCAAATCGGCAACAGCGAAGTCGGTCACTTGAATCTCGGCGCGGGACGCGTCGTGCCGCAGGACATCGTCCGCATTTCACAGTCGATCGAGTCTGGGGAGTTCTTTCGTATTCCGGAGCTGGTAGAGCTGTGCGAGAGCACACGTCGGCACGACGGCACGCTGCATTTGATAGGATTGATTGGAACCGGTGGCGTCCACGCGCTCGATAAGCATCTCGTTGCGGCTATCGAGCTCGCCAGGCGCCACGAAGTACCGGTTGCCATCCACGCTTGGCTTGATGGACGTGATACGCCGCCGAAATCCGGCCTGGCTTTCATGGAGCAGCTGTTAGAGACCGTCCGACCGTCCGACCCTCCGACCGTCAGCACAGTGGTCGGGCGCTACTACGCGATGGACCGCGACAAGCGGTGGGACCGTACGAAGCTCGCGTATGACGCGATGGTGAACGGGGTCGGCGTGAAGGTCTCCGACCCGATCACCGCGATCCAGCAGGCGTACGCCGCGGGCGAGACAGATGAATTCGTCAAGCCGCGCGTCATCTCCGGCGCACCGCTGATCAAGGAAGGCGACGGCATCTTCTGCTTCAACTATCGGGCCGACCGGATGCGCCAGATCGTGCGTGCCCTCGCGCTCCCGGGGTTCGACGGTTTCGCTGTGAAGGACCGGCCCTCGGTCACGCTCGTCACCATGACGCGCTACGAAGAGACGCTGCCCTTCCCCGCCGCGTTCGAGCCGATGGTGCTGTCGCGCATTATGGCGGAGGTGCTTGCCGAGCGTGGGATGACGCAGTTTCGCACGGCCGAAACCGAGAAGTACGCGCACGTCACATACTTTTTCAACGGCGGCTATGAGCCGCCGTACAAAGGCGAAGAACGCCTGCTCGTGCCGTCGCAGAAAGTGGCGACGTATGACTTGATGCCGGAGATGAGCGCGCCGGGTGTGACGGACGTGTTGTGCAAGGCGATCGCCGACCGGCAGCACGATTTCATTCTGTGCAACTACGCCAACGGCGACATGGTGGGACACTCCGGAGTTCTCTCGGCAGCGGTGAAGGCGGTCGAGACCGTCGATACCTGCCTGGCGCGGGTCCTCACCGCGGCGGACACGGCGGGGGCAACGGTGTTGGTGACGGCGGATCACGGCAACTGTGAGCTGATGATCGATCCCGCGACTGGTGGACCGCACACCGCCCACACCACGAACCCCGTGCCATTCGTAATTGTCGGGGGTAAGGACGGTGCCGGAACGCAGCCGCTGCGTAGTGGTGGCTCGCTTCGCGACGTCGGACCAACGATCTTGCAGCTGCTCGGAATCGAGCCACCCAAAGAAATGACAGGAAAGGACCTGAGGGAGACATGATGGACGGTCTGACGGCCCGACGGCCGGACGGTCGGTGGAGGCTGGCGATTGTGGGCGCATCGGTCTTCTTGTTGGCCGTCGGGCCGTCCGGCCGTCCGGCCGTCGGTCAGGTCGGCCACGACCCCGGCTCGTCTCCGTATCATGACATCCTGCTGCACCCCGGGCCGGTGTTTTTCTTTGGCCACCTGGGCGCTGACCGCGGCACCGCCGGCGCCGGGACGAGCAACGCCCGCACGTTCGGCGCGCGTTACGAGCTCCCCGCCGGCGGCGCGGTGCAGTTTCAGTTCACCGGCGCCTTCCTCCAGGGCGACCGGTTCATCATCGATCCACGCGCCGATTCGTCATCCGCCGAGCGCCGCGCGGGCCCGTACAAATCCGACCTGGGCCTGGTCGAGATCGGGATGCAGCTCCGGCTCACGGGCGGAAAGACCTGGCGCGGGTTCGCGCCGTACGCGGGAACCGGGCTGGGACTGATGTTCGATCTGAATTCGCCGGGCGACACCACGGGGAGCGGCTATCGGTTCGGGACCAAGCTCACGGTCGCATTCGCCACCGGCGTGCGCTGGTATCCCGCGCGCCGCGTGCTCATCAATGCCGACGTGCGCGCCCATATGTGGAAGCTCAAATATCCCGTTTCGTTTCACTCCACGTTGTCTCCCGACGGGTCACGGGTGATCCCACTCACCCAACCCCTCAACGACTGGACGCTGCATCCCTGGATCAGCCTCGGCATTGGATGGATTTTCTAGCCGAAGGCTTGCGGCGGGCGTGGACGCTACTCCTTGCGGGTGATTCCGAAGTCTACGGGATCGCCCTTCTCACTCTCAAAGTCGCAGTTGTAGCGACCGCGATCTCCTGCACCGCCGGGCTACCGCTCGGCTACTTCCTCGCGACTCGCGTGTTCTGGGGACGGCGCGCGGCGCTGACGGTGGTCAACACCGCGCTCGCGTTCCCGACTGTGGTCGTGGGCCTGCTCCTCTACGGTCTCCTCTCTCGGCGCGGACCACTCGGTGGGCTCGGCTGGCTCTATACGTGGCAAGCCATCGTCATCGGCGACGTGCTGCTGGCGTTGCCGATCGCCGCGGCGCTGTCGGCGGCGGCGGTACAGGGCGTCGATCCGCGTATCCGCCGCACCGCCGAGACGCTCGGCGCGGGCCCGTGGCGGGCCGCGTGGACCGTGGCCCGCGAAGCGCGTTTCGCGCTTGCGGCGGTAATCACCGCCGCGTTCGGCCAGGTGGTCGCCGAGATCGGCGCGGCGATGATCGTCGGCGGCAACATTCGCGGGCAGACGCGCACGCTGACGACTGCCGTCGCCCTGTACACGGCGCAAGGCGATTTTGGGCTGGCGCTCGCCCTGGGCCTCGTGCTCGTGTTACTGGCGCTTGTCGTCAACATCGCCTTGCAGGTTCTGCAGGGGCGCGGCAATGCTTGAGCTGCGCGCGGTGCGGCACCGCTATGCAGGACGCGTGGTGCTCGACCTCGAGCAGTTCACGCTGCCCCGCACCGGTTCGGTTGCGGTGGTGGGACACAACGGCGCCGGGAAGAGCACGTTGCTTCGCCTGCTCGCGCTGCTCGAGGCGCCGACCGAAGGGCGGATCAGCTTCGACGGGACCGCCGTGCCCCGCCGCGCGCCCGCGTCGCTGCGCCGGCGCGTCACGCTCGTCGAGCAGCGGCCCATCCTGTTTCGCGGAACGGTGCGCGAGAATCTCGAATACGGGCTGCGGCTGAGAGACGTCGGACGCGCCGCAGTGAACGGGATCATTGGCGATCTGGTGGACCGACTCGGGCTCGCTCCCCTGCTCGATCGCCGGCGTCACGAGCTCTCTGACGGCGAGGTGCAGCGTGTCGCCGTCGCGCGCGCGCTGGCGCTGCGGACCGACGTGCTGCTGCTCGATGAGCCGGCCAGCTCCGCCGACCGCGCCGCGGCCGGCGCCCTCTATCGTGCGCTGGCCCTGGAACGAGCCGCCCGTCCCTTGGCCGTGTGCATCGCGTCGCACCAGCTGGAAGACGCCTACCGCTGGGCCGACGATATCCGCTCCCTCGCCGAGGGCCGCCTGTCGCCCGTGACACCGGAGAATCTCTTCCGCGTCGATCTGCCGCCCGGCGACGGCGTGAAGCACGTTCCCGTCGGCAGCATCGCGATCGTGGTGATGACCGATCGCTCTGGCCCCGCGGTCCTCGCGGTCCCCCCGACCGACATCTTCGTCAGTCGCGAGCGAGTGCCGTCATCCGCGCGCAACGTGCTCACGGGACGCGTGACCGGCCTGGCGATCGAGCACCGCGGCGCCGGTGTGCACGTACGCGCCGACATGGGCGGCGTCGAGTTGATCGCCGCGGTGACCGCGGACGCCGCGCGCGATCTGGCGCTGACGCCGGGCGCCTCGGTCGTGTTCTCTTTCAAGGCCAGCGCGGTGCAGGTATTCTAGGGCATGCCCACCGCGTACCTCACTCGCATCGTCGAGTTTACCGCCACCCATCGCTTCCCCGACACGCCGGAATTCGCCGGCGCGACCGACGATCACAGCCATCGCTACAAATGCGCCGTGACGGTGAAGGGCGCGTTCGATCCCGCACGGAGCGGCGTGATGAGTCTGCAGGCGCTCAAAAGCCTGCTCCAACGCGAAATCGTCGCGCGCTTTGACGGACGGCATCTCAACACGGACATACCGGCGTTCGCCGCCGGGAAGTCGCTCGCGACGGGGGAGGCATTGGCGGTGTACGTCTGGGAGCACCTTGCCGGCGAGCTGCCGGCGGGGGTGGCGCTCCACTGCGTACGGGTCGAGGAGAGTCCGCATCTCTACTCCGAATACCGCGGCGAAGCCTGAAGCATGACGCCCGCCGAGGAGGACAGGCTCCGCGCGCTGCTCCGCGAGGCGCGCACCATCGCCGTCGTGGGACTCTCCCCCAACCCGATGCGGCCCAGCAACTCCGTCTCCCGCTTCCTGCAACGATCCGGCTACACGATCGTCCCGGTAAATCCCGGTCACCCGGAAGTCCTGGGAGAGAAGAGCTACCGCACGCTGACTGATGCCGCGCGCGAGCACACGATCGATATCGTGGACGTCTTCCGCCGCAGTGAGCACGTGGGGGCCATCGTGGATGAAGCGATCGCCGTGCATCCGAAACTGATCTGGCTGCAGCTCGGCGTGGTAGACGCCGCGGCGGCGCAACGCGCCGAGGCGGCGGGCATCCCCTTCATCCAGGATCATTGCATCGCCATCGAACACAGTCACCTCGGCGTCTAGGTGCGCGGCGCGGTCCTCGCGGGAGGTGCCGCAACCCGGTACGGGGGAACTCCCAAGGGCTTGCTGGCCGTGGGCGGCGAACGGATTCTCGATCGCGTCGTGCGCGCACTGGAGGCCGCGACCGAAACGCCGCCTCTGCTGATCGCCAGCGACCCCGCTGCGGCGTCGTGGCGTCCCGACCTGAACGTCACTCCGGATGTGCGGGCGGGTTTCGGCACCCTGGGCGGGCTCTACACCGCCGTAACGACCGGCGGCGGCCCCGTGCTGTGCGTCGCCTGGGACATGCCGTTTGTTCCTGAGGCGTTACTACGGGCGCTGATCGCCGGCGCGACGGCCGGCGGGTACGACGCCTTTCTTCCCGAGAGCACCGGGCCGCGCGGCCTCGAGCCGCTCTGCGCGGTGTATGGCCCGGCCTGTGGTCCCGCGATCGCAGCGCGGCTGGACCAGGGCGGGGGCGATTTGGCGGCGATCTCCTTCCACGCCGACGTCACGGTCGGTATCCTCTCCCTCGCGCAGGTGAAGGCTTTCGGCGATCCGGACGAGCTGTTTCTGAACGTGAACGCGCCCGAGGATCTCGAGCGGGCGGAGGCGCTGTGGCGGCGACACGGATGATCTCCATCATCGGCCGGAGGAACGCGGGCAAGACGACGTTTCTCGCCGCGCTCGCGGCGGAGCTCGTGCGCCGCAAATTCCGGGTGGTGACGATCGACGAGGCCACGGACCGGGATGCTGATCCCATCGCGCTGGCACGGCGCTCGCTCGGCGACGCCGACATGGTACTCGTCGAGGGGTTCGAGGATGCGCCGCTTCCCAAAATCGAAGTGTACCGTTCGGTCGCAGGACCCAAACCGCTGTTCGATCCGGCAGTGCATGATCCCGGCGATTGGGTCGCCTTCGTCACGGATGACCGGACCTTCCGCGCGCCGTTTCCGGTGTTTCGGTTCACCGACACCGCCTGGCTCGTGACGATCGCCAATCTCGCCTGGGATCGGGCGAAAATCCTCCCACCATGACGCCGGCCGAGGCCGCTAAGATCATCCTCGGACACTGCCGGCCGAGCTCCGCCGAGCGGCGGCCGTTGCGCGACGCGCTCGACGCCGTGCTCGCCGAAGACGTCACGAGCCCGATCGATCTCCCGGCGTGGGACAACTCCGCCATGGACGGCTATGCGGTGCGGAGTGCGGATCTCAGGGAGGCCGCGACCGAGTTCGACGTGATCGAGACCATCCCGGCCGGCCAGTTTCCGCAGCGGGCGCTAGGACCGGGCCAGGCGGCGCGCATCTTCACCGGCGCGCCGTTGCCACAGGGCGCCGATACCGTGATTCGCCAGGAGGACACCGCGCCGCGATCGAACGGCAAGGTCACGATCCAGGCAGCGTCAGGGGGCGCGAACAAGAACGTTCGGCGGCGCGGCGAAGACATCCGCAAGGGCGCCGTGGTGCTCACGGCCGGCACTTCGCTCGGTCCGGCGCAGCTCGGTGTGCTCGCGTCGATTGCCTGCGATGCGCCGCTCGTGCACCGTCGGCCCCTCGTGGCGTTCATGGGTTCGGGCGACGAGATCGCCGACCTGGATAAGAAGCAGGAGATTCTGGCGGGAACGAAGGTCGCGAGCTCGAACACCTACACGCTCGATGCCTCGATCCGCCGTGCGGGCGCCGAGCCCCGGAACCTCGGCATCGCGGGCGACAATAAGGAAAGCCTGCGCGAGCACCTGCGCCGCGCCGCCGGCGCCGATCTGCTCGTCACCACGGCGGGGGTGAGTGTGGGCGAGCACGACCTGATGCGTGACGTGCTCCAGGAATTAGGCGGTGAGCTGAAGCTCTGGCGCATCGCGATGCGACCCGGTGCGCCGGTGGGGTTCGGCCTGCTGGGCGGCATCCCCTGGATCGGCCTGCCCGGTAATCCGGTGAGCACGATGGTGACGTTCGAGCTGTTCGCGCGTCCCGCGATCCGGCGTCTGCAGGGACACGCGCTGCCGTTTCGCAGAACGGTACCGGTGAGGGTTCGCGAGGGAATCACGCTCGGCCCCAAACTGCGACACTACCTGCGCGTCATAGTAGAGGAAGGGGAGGCGCGTTTGACAGGACCGCAGGGCTCTGGCATTCTCACCAGTATGGCCCTCGCCAACGCCTTGCTCATCGTCCCGGCCGACATGCCGACCGTCCCCCCAGGCACCGCGCTGCAGGCATTAATGCTCGACGATTCGCAACACGTCGCCGAACCTCCGTACTGATGCCGGCGCTCAACTTCTCCTCCCCCACGCTGCGCCGCGCGCTGCGGTTGACGGGATACATCCTGCTAACCCTGGTCGTGTACTGGCTCAACGTCGTCACGCCACCCACCGCCAGACTCGGCATCCTGTACATCATTCCGGTCCTCCTCGTTACCTGGACTGAGGGTTTGGTCTGGGGGATCGTGTTCGCGGTGGCGACGACAGGATTACGGGAAGCCATCGCGTGGGTCCAGATGCCGGCGGACACGCCGATGGTCTGGCGCGTCGTAACCGGGCTGGCGTATCTCGCTGTCCTGGGCCTCGCCATGGCTGGCCTCCAGACCCTGCGCCGGCGAGAAGCGCAGATGGCGCGCCTCATCATACAGGATCCGCTCACCAACGTGCTCAACGCCCGCGCCTTCGCCGACCGGCTTGGCCAGGAGCTGGACCGCAATCGCCGCTATCCGCGGCCACTCTCGCTGATGTACATGGATCTCGACAATTTCAAGGTCATCAACGACACGCATGGGCATCAGACGGGCGACGCCGTGCTCCGGCTCGTCGCCGACGCGATGCGTTCCTCGGTACGGCAAGCCGATGTCGTCGGGCGGCTGGGCGGCGACGAATTTGCGGTGTTGATGCCGGAGACGGACGCGCCGCTGGCGGATGCGGCCGCCAAGCGGCTCGTCGTCGGATTGCGCACGGTATTCAAGGGCACGCCGACGGTGACTGCCAGCATCGGCGTGGTCTCCTGCGCCGCAACGGATGCGAGCACGGACGACTTGCTCAGACGCGCAGACCAGGCCATGTACGACGCGAAGAAGTCCGGGAAGGATCGAGTCGTCCAGGTCGCTATTTAGCTTTCGTCATGCTGCTCGTACTTCTCCTCGCGCTCCAAAACCCCGGTCCCGAGCTGTACTACAGCGTGACGGTCCCCACCGACCGCTCCGCCTACCTGGTGGAGGTTCAGATCACGAATCCTCCGAGCC
>DATLXS010000005.1:0-11190 GCA_035575675.1 Gemmatimonadales bacterium | reverse complement strand
GCCACAGTGCCGACCCCCTCACCCACGCAGTAAAACCCCCGCATCCCATTGTCGAGAAACTGGAGATGCTGTTTCAGCTCTTCGGGCTCGACGTGTTTGCCGAGTGCCCATCCCGTGAACGGCCGGCAGGGGTGCGCCACCTGGAGCACCTTGAGTCGCACTCGCTCCGTGCCGTCAGGCGCCAGGATCGCGACGCCGGTCGCCAGCTCCTCGTACGTGAATCGCCGGTCGGCCGTGGCGATGATGTTCTCACCGGCGCATCCAACCTCGAGATGATCTCCGAAGCGTTCCTGCATCGCCGTGTAGTGCGACGTGAAGCCGAGCGAGATGCCGTGCAGGCCGTCGTCGTTCTTGGTGGACGGGTGGGCGCGGTGGTGAACGTCCACGATCCACGTCTCCCCGGCATCGGGACGCGCGCCGAGGGCGCCGTCGGGCGTGACGTTCAGCGTCCGAACCGAGAGCAGGGGAGTGGGATCGTAGATGCGTGTCGGTTTGTCGCCGCGCTTCAGGGAGCCGCGTTGGATCTGCAGATGTGTGACCGTTCCGATCGTGCGCATAACGGAACTTAACAGGATGTGCTACATTGGCCGCGGCCATGGCTCCCCCCTCCTCTTCCCAGTTACCCCGCGGCTGGGCGCGGTGTCTGGACAACGTCGCCGACGTCCTGCGCCGCGGCGCCTGGTATCCGATCGTCGACGAGACCGACGACGGCAAAGTGGTGATCGAGGTTCGCAAGCGGCCGGTGCGCGTGAGCCGCATCGACGTCGCGGTTCGCGAGAACCCCCCCGACCATTGGAGCATCGTGGTCCGCACCGGCCTGCTCCGCCCCACCCTGGGCGGCAGGGAAGGGGAGGAGGTCACCACGACGTACGCGGTGTGTCCCAACTGCCAGGAGCGCCAGGATTTCAGCGGCAAGCCCGATGCGCTCAAGTGTCTCCGCTGCAAACAGGAATCGAAGGTCGATTGGTCGGAAACCTGCTGAACACCGTGCTCTTGCGGGGCTGAAATCTGTTTAGTATGTTAACTATCAACATGTTAATTATATGTCCGATCGCTCCGAACTGGCGCTGCAGCTGACCGACGCGGTCGCGGCTGCCTACCACGCGATCGAGCGTGCGGGGAATCGCGCCTACAAGAGCTTCGGGTTGTCACAGCGCGCCCACGCGGCCATGCAGGCGGTCGATCTCGGCGGGCCGGACGGCGCGCGCCCCAGCGATGTCGCCAGCGAGCTGGGCGTTTCGCGCGCCGCCGCGACGACGTTCATCCAACGCCTCGAGGCGAAGGGCTTCGTCGAGACGACGACCGACCCCGACGACGATCGGGGCGTCCGGGTCACACTCACGCGGCACGGTCTCGAGGTGCTGCTCCGCGTAGGGCAGCTGGAGCGGCGCCTCGCCGCGCGCACGATCGAGGGGGTGCCGGCGTCGGCCATGGCGCGGACGATCCACGTACTCCAGGAGCTCAAGGGGAGGCTCGAACAGAAGTCGCTCGAGGTCGTGCGCTGAACCCCTATACAAATGTGCGAAACTTTATGCAGTATTCCCCCTGCAAGCCGGCTAGTTTTCCACACCTCTAGAGGCGCGTGCATTTGTGGATAACCGAACGAACGGCGGCCCGCCGATTCGCCGCACGAAGATCGTCGCGACCCTGGGACCCGCGACCGGGACCCAGACGACCATTGGCGCGCTGCTCCAGGCCGGAGCCAACGTGCTTCGCATCAATGCCTCTCACGGCACCGCCGAGCTGCGCGCGGAGTGGATCGCGGCCGCCCGGCGCGTCGCGAAGCAGATGGACCTCCCGATCGCCATCCTGCTCGACCTCCAGGGACCGCGGATTCGCGTCGGCGATTTGCCCGCGCCGCGGGAGCTCACGGCGGGGCAGCAGGTGGTGTTTGCCCCCGAGGACGTCGCGCGGGGCGACGAGCTGCCCACGACGTACGAGGGCCTCGCCACTGACGCCCGCATCGGCTCCCGGATCCTGCTGAACGACGGCCTGCTGTCGGTGGAGGTCACCGGCGTCGACGCGCCGCGCGTGCGCGGCCGCGTCATCGACGGCGGTATTCTGACGGCGCACAAGGGCATGAACCTCCCCGGCGTCCAGGTGTCGGCGCCGGCGCTCACCGAGAAGGATCGCGAGGACGTGCAGGAGGCCCTGAAGATCGGCGTCGACTACCTCGCGCTCAGTTTCGTCCGGCGGCCCGAGGACATCGAGGAGCTCCGCGCCCTGGCGCCCGGTACCACGAAACTCGTGGCGAAGATCGAGAAGGCGACCGCGCTCGACAATCTCGAGAAGATCGTGGCCGTGTCAGATGCCGTGATGGTGGCGCGTGGCGACCTCGGCGTCGAGCTGCCGTTCGAGCAGGTGCCGCTCGTCCAAAAGCGGCTCATCGGCGAAGCGAATCACCAGGGCAAGCCGGTGATCACCGCGACCCAGATGCTGGAATCGATGGTGCACAACCCGCGGCCCACGCGGGCCGAGGCCTCCGATGTCGCCAATGCAATCCTCGACGGCACGGACGCCGTAATGCTGTCGGCGGAGACCGCGGTCGGGCAGTACCCGGTCGAGGCCGTGCGCGCGATGGACCGGATCATCCGGGAAATGGAGCGGCACCCGCTGCGGCAGCGGGAAGAGCGGCGCATGGCCCGGGACGGAGTGCATACGGAAGACGCGATCGCCTGGGGTACGCACGCCGTGGCGCGCATGCTCAAGACGCCGCTCATCGTGACGCTCACCAAGGGTGGGTTTACGGCGCGCAAGGTCGCCGCGCTCCGTCCCCCCGTTCCGATTCTCGCAGTGACCACTGAGCTGCCGACCTATCGGCAGCTGGCGCTGGTCTGGGGCATCATCCCCGTGCTGGTGGACCGCGTGCCGGGCTACGACGCGATGCTGACCGTCGTGCGTGACCTGATTCTCAAACGCCAGTATGCAAAGTCCGGCGACAGCATCGTCATGACGGCGGGCGTGCCGTGGGACGTGTCCGGCAGCACGAATCTCATCAAGGTCGAGCAGGTGTGAAGTGCGGTTGACCCTGCTCGGCACCGGCACGTCGTTCGGCGTGCCGCAGATTGGCTGTCGCTGTCCCACCTGCACATCCACCGACCCCCGCGACCGGCGCACCCGCACCGCCGCTCTGATCGAGACCCGCGGCAAGCGCTTTCTGATCGATACGCCACCGGAGCTGCGCCTGCAGCTCGTCTCGGCCCGGATCGATCACGTGGACGCCGTGCTGTTCACGCACGCCCATGCCGATCACGTGCACGGAATCGATGACCTGCGCGCGCTCTCGGTCCGGCAGGGAGCGATGCTCCCCGCCTATGGCTCGCGCGCCACGATGGCGGAGTTGGTTGCCAAATTCCCGTACATCTTCGATCCGTCGATCGTCGTGCCGGCGGGCACGAGCAAGCCGGAGCTCTCGGCCCACGTCCTCCAGCCCGGCGTGAGTACGTCGATTACGGGCGTCCCGGTCCTGGCGCTCTCGCTCCCCCACGGGCCGCAGGAGGTTTTTGGATATCGCCTGGGTCCGATCGCGTATCTCACCGACGTGAAAGTGATTCCCGAGAGTGTGGTCGACGGGCTGAAAGGTGTGGAGGTGCTGGTCCTGAACGCCCTGCTGTTGCATCCGCATCCTCTCCATCTTTCGATCCCCGAGGCCGTCGAGACCGCCCGGCGCGTCGGCGCCCCGCGGACGTTCTTCACGCATCTCACGCACGAGCACACGCACGCCGCGCTCGCGGCCAAACTGCCGGCGGGCATCGCGCCCGCGTATGACGGGCTGGTTATCGACCTACCCGGGGCATAAATTCCGCCGCCAGGGAGGCGGGAACGCTCATGCTCAAGGAACGCGACAAGATTGACGGGCTGGTGCGCAAGGCCGTCTTCGGAAGTGAGGACGAGAAAGCGCACGCGCGATGGATGATTTGGGAGATGGGGCAAAAGGAAGGTGTGCGGCCCGCTTCGATCCACGAGCTGTACATGGCGCGGGGCCGCGGCGACGTACCGCCGTTTACGACGCCGGCGATGAACATCCGCATTCTTTCCTACGACGCCGGGCGCGCGATCTTCCGCGCGGCCAAGCGACTCGACGCCGGCGCGATCATCTGCGAGATCGCCCGCAGCGAGATCGCCTATACCGACCAGCGGCCCGCCGAATACGTGGCGGTGATGACGGCGGCGGCGCTGCGGGAGGGGTTCACCGGCCCCCTGTTCATTCAGGGCGACCACGTCCAGGTCAACGCGAAGAAGTACGCGGCTGATCCGGACGCCGAGCTGAGAGCCCTGCGCGCGCTGATCGAGGAAGAGCTGCACGCCGGCTTCTACAACGTCGATGTCGATACGTCGACGCTGGTCGATCTCTCCAAGCCCAACCTCGACGAACAGCAGCGCACCAACTACGAGCGCGCCGCCGAGCTGACGCAATTCATCCGGGACCGCGAGCCGGACGGCGTCACCGTGTCGGTGGGCGCCGAGATCGGCGAGGTCGGCGGCAAGAACAGCGACGTGCACGAGCTCAAGGCGTTCATGGAGGGCTACAACCGCACGCTCAAGACGCTCGGCACCTCGCCCGGCATCTCGAAGATCTCGGTGCAGACCGGGACCAGCCATGGCGGTGTCGTCCTGCCGGACGGCTCGATCGCCAAGGTGAAGCTCGATCTGGAGGCGCTGCAGGCACTCTCGGTGGACGCGCGCAAAAAGTACGGACTCGGCGGCGCGGTCCAGCACGGTGCGTCGACGCTGCCGCCGGAAGCGTTCTCGCAGTTCCCGCAGTGTGAGGCGGTCGAGATCCACCTCGCCACCAATTTCCAGACGATCGTCATGGATCATCCCGCTCTCCCGCAGGATCTGCGGCGCGAGGTCAACGCGTGGGTCAAGGTGGAAGCCAAAGAAGAATGGAAGAAAGGCGACACCGAGGAGCAGTTCATCTACAAGAGCCGCAAGAAGGCGATCGGACCGTTCAAGCGGCGGTTCTGGGATCTTCCCGCCGACGTGCGCGCCGCGATCGGGGCGGATCTCGAGAAGACCTTCACGTTCCTGTTCGAGCAGCTGCGCGTGAAGGGCACGCGGGCCGCGACGGACAAGTACGTCAAACCGAAGCTCGATTCTCACGCTGCGCCGCGCGCGGCGCTGGTGTCGGCGCCAGATGACGCGGAGGCGGGTGAATGAGCGAGCGGAGCGGCGGGTTTGGCGCGTTCCTGTTCGGGATCGTGCTGGGTGCCGTGGCGGGATTCGTCTTCGCGCCGACTGAAGGCGGGGAGAGCACCCGCCGCAGGGTGACCAAGGGGCTGCGCAATCTGAAAGAGCTGGCCGAGGACAAGGTCGATGACGTGCGCGGACTCCTGAAGGAAGCGGAGGACGAGGTGGAGGAGAACGCGGACGCAGAGGAAGAGCCGGAGCTCGGCACGCGCGAGCAGTTGCGTCGCCGGCTCGACGCTGCTCGCCGCCGTCGTGCCCGGGCTCGCCCACCGGTGCCCCCTCAGTCCGAGGAGGAGGACGAGCCGCTCGCGTGAATGGTGAAGGCGGCTGGCACCGCACGGTCACCGGCGTCGTCCGGCGCACCCTCGAGGCGGCCTACGAAGACAACATTCCGTTTCTCGCCGGCGCCCTGTCGTTCGATATCCTCCTCACGGCCATTCCGTTCGTCGGCCTCGTCCTCGCCGTCGTCGGGTACCTCGCCCAGCACCAGCTGTCCGTCCACCAGCTGAACGTCCACGAGCTGCTGGAGCGCTTCCTCCCCGCGGCGAGCGGCGGGGCAACGGGGCGGTTCGGCTTCATCGAGCGCGCCCTCGGCGACCTCGTCGCGCGGCGCGGCCACCTCACGCTCCTCGCGGCGCCCCTGTTCCTGTGGTTCTCGACTCGTATGTTCGGGGGACTGCGGGCGGCCCTGAACGAAGTGTTCGACACAGAGGAGAACCGATCCTGGCCGAGGGCCAAGCTGATCGACATCGGTATGGTCTTCGTCGCGGGCGCGCTGTTCCTCGCGATTGCGCTCGCGTCCACCAACCGCGGCCTCTGGTCGCAGCTCGCCTCGCTGGTGTTCAGCACCGCGCTGTTCTATGTGATCTTCAAGTACCTGCCGAGCCGCCGCATTTACTGGCGCACCGGCGTGGTGGCGTCGCTGTTTTGCGCGATCGCGTTCGAGCTCGCCAAGCGGTTGTATGCCCTGTACGTGGCGCGCTTCGTGACCTTCGATCGCGTGACGTCCGATGCGAACCTGATCGGCTTCCTGTTGTTCATTCTGTGGATCTACTACACGTCCTACGTGTTCCTGCTGGGCGGCGAGGTGGCCGAGACCTACGACCTGATGCGCATGCGACGCCAGCAACGCGTGCGCCTCGGATGACGCCCACCCTGATCGATCTCCGTTCCGATACCGTCACCAAGCCGTCGCCCGGGATGCGGCGCGCCATGGCCGACGCCGAGGTCGGCGACGACGTGCTGGACGGCGATCCCACCACACGCCGCCTCGAGGAGCGTATCGCGGAGCTTCTGGGCACCGCGGACGCGCTCTTTTTTCCCTCGGGCACCCAGGCCAATCAGACCGGGATCGCCCTGGTCACCGAGCCGGGTACCGAGCTGCTGCTCGAAGCGAATGCGCACCTCGTACACTCTGAGATGGCCGGCGTCGCCGCGCTGTCTGGCGTGCAGGTTCGGCCGATCACCACGCCCGACGGCCTGCTCACCGCGGAGTTGGTGCGCGGCGCTCTCCGGGCTCCGTCGCCACACGTCCCGCGCATCTCAGCACTCGCGATCGAGAACACGAACAACACCGCCGGCGGGCGCGTGCTCGATGCCGCGGGGGTCGACGGGCTGGCCCGCGCGGCGCGTGACGCCGGGCTCGCGGTCCACCTCGACGGCGCGCGCCTCTGGAATGCCGCCGTGGCCGCCGGCGTGACGCCGGCGCGGCTGGCCCGAGGCGCCGACACGGTGATGGTGAGCATCTCGAAGGGACTCGGCTGTCCCGTGGGGTCATGCCTCGGATTCAAGAAGGAGTGGCGCGCCCGCGCCTGGGAGATCCGCAGACGCCTGGGCGGCGGGATGCGCCAGTCGGGCATCCTCGCCGCGGCGGGGTTGTACGCACTCGACAACAATCTCGGACGTATCGGTGAAGACCACCTCAACGCGAAACGATTTGCGGAATTGCTGTCCGGCAGTCCGGCCGTCAGGCCATCAGACCCACAAACGAACATCGTGATGGTCGACCTGCTGCGCAGCGGTGACACACCCGAGTCGGTGTTACCGCGGCTGGCCGAGGCCGGAGTCCGGCTCGCGCCGTGGGGACCGCGGCGGCTGCGCGCGGTGACGCATCTCGATGTGAGCCGGGGCGACGTCGAGCGCGCCGCCCGGATCATCCTGGAGACCTTGCGGTGAGCGCGCGGCCCGAGCCTCGCGCGCAAGCGATGCCCATGGACCGGGCGATTCTGTGGAATCCGCCGGCGGCCCCGGGCACCACCTCACCGGGGCGCCCGTCGAGCCGCTCGCCGTATCCGATCTTCTTTCAGCAGGAAGCCGTCATCGCGCTCCAGGACCACATCAAGAGCTCGCCCACCCAGGCGATCTTTGGTTTCCTGATTGGCGATGTGTACCGCGACCCGGAAACGGGAGTGCTGTACACCATCATCGATAAGACGCTGAAGCTCAGCCAGGCGATCTACGGCGACAAGACCGAGGTCGTCGTGTCGCGCCTGTGGGACCGCATGCAGGAGCAGCTCAAGAAAGCCGCCGGGACGCTGCTCGGCTGGTACCACAGCCATCCGGGGCAGGGTGGCTTCCTCACGGCGCACGACGTCGAAACCCACGAGAAATTCTTCACCGATCCCTGGCAGGTCGCGATCCTCGTCGCGGCCGAAGCGGGCGGCGTGACGGGCCGATTCTTTCGCTCGACCCAGGGCAACGCCGACTGGCACAAGACGCCACTGCCGTTCTACGAGCTGCTGCAGCCCGACTCGATCAAGCCGGACGGAAAAAAGCGCTCGTTCATTGTGTGGCGGAACTACAAGCCGTACGGCCCCACGCTGACCGGGCCGAAGCCCAAACCGGCGCCTGCGCCGGAACCGCCTCCGCCACCGCCTGAGGCGGAAGCTCCGGAAGAAGAGGAAGAAGTCGAAGCTCAGGCGCCCCCCCCGCCCCCCCCGCCCCCCCCGCCTCCCCCGCCCGAGAAGCGCGGCTTCCGGATCATGCGCTCGAGCGCGGACGACATTCCGGTCATCAAATCGAGTGCGGATGACGAGCCGGCTCCGCCGCCGGTGCCGACTCCGCCTCCGCCGCGACCCAAAGCGCCAGTTTTCGTTCCGGATGAACCTCCGGTGCCGAAGCCACCGCCACCGCCACCGCCACCGCCGCCACCACCACCGCCGCCAAGAACCGACGAGATCCCGTGGACCGTGACGCCGGAATCGGTGCGTGCCGTGCCGCCGCCGCTGGTCGCCGCGGCGCCACCGCGGCGGATATCGTCGCCCGCCTTCAGGCTGCTCGCTGAGGATGAGACGAGGAAGCCGGCACGGAAACCGCGCCGCTACAAGCGGCGCGGCCCCTGGCTCCGGCGGGTCGCAATTCTCCTGTTGCTCGCCGGGGCAGGGGCTGGCGGGTATTGGTATTTCGCGCTGCGCAATCCGGGCGTGCCACCGCCGTGGGCAGGACTGCTCGATCGTGCGAAGCAGCTGGTCGCGGGCGTGACGACGCGGAAGCCGGCACCGCCGGCATCGCGGCGCCGGGCCACCACACCCGCCCCCGCCGTGCCACCCGCCCCCCAACCGGTGGTGGCAGTGCCCCCACCGACGGCCGCACCTGTGCCCGTGCCGGTGCCCGTCCCACAGCCCGTGGCGCCGCCGTCACCCTTCGCGCGCTTCGACCGCCTGACGGATTCGTTGTCGCGCGCCGTACGCAATTTTCAGGACCGCGCCGCGCTGTTCGCGAGCGGCCGGATGGATTGCAACGGGCTTGCCACCGGGCTCGTCTCGGTTGAGAACCTGTGGGCCACGTACAACATCGAGCGTCGCGCGCGCATGGCGTCGTTCGATCAGCGCCGGGCGACCCAGGATCAGGCGATGTACGCCTCCGTCGATGCAGTCGAGAGCGGCTTCGAGCGGTCGGGATGCCCGCGGCCCTGAGCGCAATGCTCGCCGCGCTGGTGCTGCAAGGCTCGGCACCGCTGCGCAAGAGCGACCTGGTGCGACTCCTGTCGGGCGCGGGGATGTCACCGGGGGAGCTGGCGCAGCTGGTGCGGCGAAACTGCCTGACGTTCCAGCCCACGGACCGCGATCGCAACGACTTCCGACTGCTGGGCGCCGAGCCCTCGTTGCTCGCCGCGGTCGACGATTGTGCACGCCGCCGCGCGCCGCGACGCACTTCCCCGAAGTCGCCGGCGGCGCCGCCACCGGCTCCGCCCCCGCAGGCCGTCTTTCAGGTGCAACGCATCCTGGTCAGGGTCTCGGCCGAGCGCAGCGGTTTTGTGTCGGGCGGAGGGCAGCGCGGGAGCGCCGGCAGCCGGCTGCCCCGCGCCCTGGTGTTCGAGGCGCGTGACTCGGCCGGCGCGGTCCTCTCGGGTCAGGCGGTGACGCTCACGGGCATCAACGCCAGCATCCAGCCCGCCGTCGCGCCGACGGACGCCGCTGGGCAAGTCCACGTCGGGGTCACGTTGGGCGAACGCGTCGGCTCGGCGACGGTGATCGCGGCGATGGGCAACGTCGAGAAACAGGTCGCGTTCAACGTCGTGGCGGGTCCCGCGGCGCAGCTCGTCGTGTTGTGCGGCTCATCGAGCCTGTCGGGCCATTTCGCGATCCGTCCCGACTCGAGCGTCGTGTTGCGGGTCTCCGCGCAGGATGCGTTCGCGAATCCCACGCCGCTCCTCAGCCTGCGCGCCGCGGTGGCGGACGCGCGCATCTTCCGGGTGGTGGGCGTGGCGCAGGACAGCGCGGCGGGCACGGTGACGCTGAAGCCTGACCAGGCGGGGACAACGAGTCTCGCCGTCATCGCCAATGGCATGCGGCAGTATCTCACGGTGACGGTGCCCCCGCGGGCTGCGCCTGGCACAGTTGATTGTCGATAAGGGTCGGCCCGTGGCGATTATTGGATGTGGAATGCCCCAGGCACCCCGCAACGAATCCCGGCATCGTTTAGCGCTGCTCCCTGCGGGGGCCTGACGCGGTTCACGAGCGGAAAGCCTGCGGACCTGGGGCGCCTGAAATATCAATGATCAATGATCAATGTTCAATGATCATCGATCATTGAACATTCGCGCTCCGGTGTAGATTAGGACTCAATGATTGCACTAGCGCGCAAGTACCGTCCCAAGCAATTCGCCGATCTCGTCGCCCAAGACCACGTGGCCGCCGCACTGCGCGGCGCCGTGGCGCAGGGCCGCGTGGCGCACGGATATCTTTTTGCGGGCCCCCGCGGCGTGGGGAAGACCACCGCCGCGCGCATCCTCGCGATGGCCCTGAACTGCGTGCAACGGGCGGCGGCCGGTGAGCCGTGCGGCCAATGTGATTCGTGCCGACGGATCTGGACCGGGGCGGCCAATCTCGACGTCGTCGAGCTCGACGCCGCGTCCAACCGCGGCGTGGATGACGCGCGCGACTTGCGCGAGCGGGCGATGTATGCGGCGAGCACGGAGGCGGGCTCCAAGGTCTACATCGTCGACGAAGCGCACATGCTGACGCGCGAGGCGTGGAACGCGCTCCTCAAAATTCTCGAGGAACCCCCACCGCGTGTCGTGTTCGTGTTCGCCACGACCGAGCCGCAAAAGATCGCCAACACCGCGGCGCCGATTTTGTCGCGGCTCCAGCGCTTTGATTTCCGGCGCATCGGTCCGCACGCGATCGTCGCCCGGCTGCAGCAGGTCGCCCAGGCCGAGCAGCTCAAAGTCGAGGACGACGCGCTGCACGTGATCGCCAAAAGCGCCAACGGTGGCATGCGCGACGCGCTGTCGCTGCTCGATCAAGTGTTGTCGTTCGGGGAAGGTCCCGTCACGGTCGCGCGCGTGCGCGAGGTGCTGGGCCTGATTCCCGACGAGCTCTACGCCGACATGCTCCGCGCCATCGCCGAGCGGGATCCGTCCGGCGTCTTCCCGCTGGTCGAGCGCCTGCTCGAGGCGGGCGCCGATCTCGGCGAGTTCGTGAACGGCGCGGCCGAGACCTTGCGCGCCCTGCTGCTGGTGGGCGTGGGCGGTCAGCCCGAGGGGCTGACCGAAGGGCT
>DATLXS010000004.1:0-6623 GCA_035575675.1 Gemmatimonadales bacterium | reverse complement strand
CGGTACCCACAGCTCGAGATCGAGGCCCGTCGTCACAAACAGGTCCGCCTGCGCCAGCGTCGGTACGAAGCTCGGCTTGGGCTGCACGTAATGCGGGTTCTCGTCGCCCACGGCGATCGAGCTGACTTTGCCGCGGTCGCCGACGATCTCAGTCGCGATCGCGGCGTAGGTCGTGAGCGACGTAACGACTTTGACGGGCGCAGGGGGCGTGCCGTCGTGCGCCGTGCCGACGTGCAGGCCCAACAGGAGCAACGTGATTGCGGTCAGCATATTAGTATGTCTCGTGTTTATGAGGTCCAATGGCCCAGACCGCCTGAAAGGCGATCTGATGGTTCGCCGGAGCATTGGCGACTCGCTGCCACTGATATTGCGCGCGAAGGAAAACCCACTCGCTCTGCCACAAGGTGAGCGAAGGCACCAACTGTCTCGTGATCACGCCGAACTCGGGTGACTCGACGTAGTCGTACCGAGCCCCGACGATGAAGCGTTGGTTCAGCTTGTACGTCGAGCTGAGATAGCCACCGAGCCGCGTCGGACCGGTGCCGGCCACTTCCTTCTTCAGCGCGAGCAGCTCGCCGCGCAACGTCCATTCGTGGTACATCGCGCGCAGCGGCGGGCGCCATGTGAGGCGGAACTCGAGCCCACCGACCTTCGTCCGCAACGCCGAGTCCGGATCCGTGCCATAGAGCGCCGTGCCGCCGATCTGCATATACGTGGAATGATTGAGCTGCCAGAAGTTGAGGAGGTGCACCAGGTACGTTGGTCTCCCGCTATTCCCGAACAGCTCCGAGTCACTGGCGCTCCGCGTCACTTGCGCGGTGAGCTCGTGCGCCCCGAATCCGCCGAACGCCCGATAGAGCGAGATGCCCGTGCCGGACAGGCCATCCTCTCCGAGGAACGTGGTGATGACGAGGGGATACTCGGTCTCGGGCACCGCGTGCAGGTGCCAGCGATTCAGCTCGCCGAATTGCTGGCGGTACTTGCCGAGATCGAGTCGGATATGGCCGGGCAGGCCGGTCCAATAGGCATATCCTTCTTCGACACTGACGTGCCCGCCTTCGAGGCTGATAAAAATCTTCGTGTGCGAATACGGATCGAGCGCCGACTGGAAGCCGACTTCGAACTCTCTCGGATCGAAGTTCTCTCGCTGCACGCCGCGGCCGGTAGCATATCCGCGCACGTCGCCGGTGACCCCGATCTCCGGATTGAGCTGGGCCTGATTGCGCTCGCGACCCATCGCCTGCGTCAGGGTGTCTCCCTGCGCGGTATCGCGCCCGCCGCCGCCGGCGGCCTGATTGGCCGCGGCGCGCAACGCGGCGAGATCGTCGCCGACCGGCGCCGCTGCGGGTTGGGGTGCCGGAGCCTGCCGGCTCAAAACCCGGAGTACACTATCGAGTCTCGCGCGGAGCTGCCGCACCTGCGCAGCCAGCGAGTCCATCTGGCGCTGCGTCGGTTGCTGGCCGGCGGCCGGGGCCGCGACTGATGCAGCGGCCAGCAGCAACGCGCACAACGTGCGTCTCATGTGATTCTCCCCCTCCTGTGTGCGAAACCTGATCGCTCCGCGACGTGCGGAGCGGTGCCTACGTCAGGAGAGAGAAAGTGGCGGTGCTCGAGCGGGGGAGGTGAGTGGGACGGCAGCCGCGAACGAAACGACGCGCTGCACGGGCGTGAGGCGCACGTCCGTTGCGGGCACCGCGAGGGTAAATGCGTGTTGCGTGACGACGCGCGCGCTCGCGTACTGGCACAGCGCGCAGCGCAGCTCGTCGTGGAGGATCGCACACCGCGCCGAATGGCTCGCTTCATAGCCAGGCGGCGCGACGGCGGCGTCGCGCGCGTGCGCCAACGACACCGCGCCGCCGCCGAGGGCCTGAATGGCGAGCAAAATGGCCAGCGAAATGCGCTTGAACATGGTCTCCTTATACGCCGGCGGGTGCCCGGGTGTTGCCGCGCGCATACGCGCGCAGCCGCCGCAGCATCCGCCGGTCGTGCCGCAGCGGATCATCCCGCTTCGGCGTCTCGATAATCTTAACGACCCCGGCTAACCGCGAGTCCCGCATGATCCGGCGGAACGGCTCCGGCCCGATCTTGCCCTCGCCAATCCATTCGTGCCGATCTACCCGCGACCCCCGCCCGGCGCGGGAATCGTTGAGATGTAAGCACTTAAGTAGATCGAACCCGATCACGCGGTCGAATTCCTCCCACACCGACTCGATACAACCGAGGTCGTAGCCGACGGCGTGCAGATGCGCCGTGTCGAGGCAAAACCCGACGCGCGTCCGGATCTGGTCCGGCAGCGCGTCGCGCAAATCGCGTAGCTCCTCGAACCGTGCGCCCAAGGCCGTTCCCGATCCTGCCGTCCCCTCGATCCAGACCTCCAAATCGCCCGGTACCGACGCCAGGCACTCCGCATACCCGCGAGCGTTGCGCGCGAGTCCGACATCACGCTCGTCGATGTAATTCCCCGGATGCGAGACGATAGCCCGCAAACCGAGCGCCTGAGACCGCGCAAGCTCCGACCTGAAGCTCTCGATACTCCTCGTCCGGAGTACGGGATCGGGCGACGCCAGGTTGATCAGATAGCTGTCGTGCGCGACGACCTGGAGTCCATATCGCGCGACCTCGCTGCGGAACCGCTCGACGGTTTCGGCGGCAATCACCGGCTCTCGCCACTGATTCGGCGTCTTGGTGAAGAGTTGCATCGCGTTCGCCCCGAGCGCTGCGCCGCGTTGCGGAGCCGACGCCACGCCGCCCTGGCTCGAAACATGTGCCCCCAGAATCACCTAATCCTCGGTGAACGCGAGCCGCGAAATCAGCGGCACGAAGCGCACGCCGCCGGCCTTGCGTTGCAACAGCCGGTCGCCGGTGGCCGGTCGTTCCAAGATGACCAGCTCTTGCGACGCGAGGTCACCGATCGGGATGACCAGCCGCCCGCCGGGGGCCAACTGTGCCGTGAGCGGCTCGGGAACATTGGGCGCGGCCGCGCCGACGATGATCCTGTCGAAGGGCGCGACCTCGGGCCAGCCCGCGGCGCCGTCCCCCAGGCGCGTCTCGATAGTCGTGAGGCCGAGGCGCCGGAACCGCTCCTCCGCCTCGACGAGGAGATCGGGGAGACGCTCGATCGTGAAGATTGTGCCGTTGCCGGCGAGGTACGCCAAAATCGCGGTCTGGTACCCGGAGCCGGTGCCGATCTCGAGAATCCGGTCGGTGCGTCGCGCCCGCAGCTCCTCGGTCATGAGGGCCACGACGTAGGGCTGCGAGATGGTTTGCCCGCTGCCGATGGGAAGGGGACCGTCGCTGTAGGCGTCGCGCGCGAGCTGTGGGGGCAGGAACCACTCACGCGGTGTCCAGCGCATCGCCGCCAGCACTCGCTGATCCCGCACGCCCCGTCCCGCGAGCTGTCGCATGACCATGCGGGTGCGCGGGCCGCGCGTGTCTGCGGCGGGATCTGCGAGCCGTGGCATTGGCTGAACTATATGCTGACCTGGCCCCGGGCCAAGCCAGATAAAGTCCTAGTCCAGGGTCTTTTGGAAGCGTCGTACGGAGAGCGCGATCAACACCGTCGCAAAGAGGAGCAGAATCCCCACCTCCTGCCACAGCTCGGACATGCCAACGCCCTTCAGCAGGATGCCCCGCAGCACCTTGAGGAAATGCGTGAGCGGCAGGAACGCGCCGATCCACTGGAATACCGCCGGCATCGCTTGCCGTGGGAACATGAATCCGGACAGGAGGATGTTCGGCAGCACGAAGAAGAAGCTGGCCTGCATCGCCTGCTGCTGCGTGCGCACGAGGGTCGAGACGAACAGTCCCAGGGCCAGGCTGGCGGTGATGAATACGAACGCGATGCCGTAGAGGAGCAGCACGTTGCCGGTCAGCGGGACGTCGAACACGAATCTGCCGAGCAGCAACACCGTCGTCATCTGCACGAGTCCCACGCCGACGTACGGCGAGATCTTGCCGAGCATCAGCTCGGTCTTCGTGATGGGCGTGACGATGAGCTGCTCGAGCGTGCCGCGCTCCCGCTCGCGCACGATCGCCATCGCGGTCACGAGTACCATCGTGATCGTGAGAATCACGCCCACGAGTCCGGGGACGATGTAGTTGGCGCTGCGCAGACCGGGATTGTAGCGCGGCCGGATGCGTGTCTCGAGCGGCAGCTCCCGGCTGTGCGCCGCGGCCGACAGCACGGCGAGGTTGCGGACCTGCGCGATCCCGGCGGCGGACGCCAGCGCCGCTTGCGACGACAGCGGATCCGACGCATCCACGATCACCTGGATGGTGGCGGTCGTCCCGCGCGCCAGATCGCGCGGGACGTCATGCGGGATCACGATGGCGGCCTGGGCGTCGCCGCGCGCGATCCAGCCGTCGAGCGCGTCGCGCCCGTCGACGTACGCCACGATCCGGAAGTTGCCGGTGTTCTGAAATGCGGCGATCAGCTCGCGGCTGGTCGGGGTCCGTGATTCATCCAGCACGACGGTCGGGATGTGACGCACGTCCGTCTGGATCGCGAAGCCGAAGAGCAGCAGCTGGATCACGGGAACGACCGTCATGATGCCCAGCGTGAGGCGGTCGCGGCGCATTTGAATGAACTCTTTGCGGAACATCGGGCCGAAGCGCCTCACGCGTCCTGCTCCTGTTCGTCGCGCTCTTGCAGAATGATGAACGCGTCCTCGAGCGTCTTGCCGCCGACCTGCTTCGCGACCTCGTCGGGCGTGCCCAGGGCGATGAGATGGCCCTGGCTCAGCAGGGCCACGCGCCAGCACTGCGACGCTTCGTCCATGTAGTGCGTCGTCACGATGACGGTCGTGCCCTGCGTGGCGAGCGTATGGATCGTGCTCCAGAACCCGCGCCGTGCCGCGGGGTCGACGCCGGCCGTGGGCTCGTCGAGAAAAATCACGGCGGGGCCGTGCATCAGCGCGCACGCGAGCGCCAGCCGCTGCTTCCAACCGCCCGACAGCGTGCCGGCCATCTGGTTCAGGCGCCGGTCGAGGCCCAGGAACTTCACGACCTCCGCGATCCGGCCCCGGCGGCCCGCGCCCTCGAGGCCGTAGATCCCGCCGTAGAAATCCATGTTCTCGGCGACGGTGAGGTCTTCGTACAGGCCGAAGCGCTGCGACATATAGCCGATCTTCTCTTTGATCAGATCCGGTGACTGCGCGACGTCGACGCCGGCGACGATGGCGGTGCCCTCGGAGGGCGCGAGCAGGCCGCACAGCATGCGAATCGTCGTCGTCTTGCCCGACCCGTTGGGGCCGAGCAGGCCGAAGACTTCTCCCTTGGCAATCGTGAGATTGAGGTCGCGGACGGCGACGACGGAGCCGAAGCGCCGCGTGAGGTGGCGCGTCTCGACGGTGACCTCGGAATCGATCACGGCAGCAGCGGTATCTCCACCCGGACCGGCATGCCGGCCTTGAGCCGTCCGGCCGCGCCATCGGTCGCGACCTTGATACCGAACACGAGATCGGCGCGCTCGCGCTCGGTGAGTGCCGCGCGCGGGGTGAACTCGGCACGCGGCGCGATATCGCTGATCCGGCCGATGAACGCGGAGTCCGGATATCCGTCCACGCGAATGCGGACTCCCTGACCCGCCTTGAGGCGTGCGACGAACCGCTCGCCCACGTACGCGCGAATCCACGGCTCGCGGACCAGACCGACGGACACCACGGGGACGCCCGCGGCAATGACCTCGCCCGGCTCGGCGAAGCGGGTCAGGACGATGCCGTCGGCGGGGGAGAGCAGCACAAGCTGGTCGCGGACCGATTCAGTCACCTCAGCGGCAGCGTGGGCCGCCTGGGACTCACGGACCGAGGCGCGGACCGATTGCAGCCGGGCGACGGCAGCCGCGGCGGCCGCTTGGAGCCGCTCCAGCTCCTGCGGTGATGCGATGCCTTGCGCCGCCAGCACGCGCGCCCGGGCCAGGTCGTTCGCGATGCGCTGGCTGTCGGCTTCCGCGGCCCGAATGTCGGCCGTGCGCGTCGTCGCCGCGTCGGCGAGCGCGCGCCGCTGCTCGATCTGCGCGGACAGGCCGGGCTGCACCAGCACGGCGACCGTGTCGCCGGCATGCACCGAGTCGCCCTCGTCCTTGAGGAGACGGGAGAGGCGTCCGGCGGCGAGGGGGCTCAGCCGGACTTCGCGAATCTCGACCGTCCCCGCGACGGTGAGGGTGTTGCTGGAGCGTGTGCAGGCCGCCGCGACCAGCGCGGCGAGCGCTAGCGCCGCGGCGTGCGGGGCGAGCGCAGCCAATTGCCGGGATCCAGTGCGATGCCGCCCTGGCCGCGAATCTCGAAGTGAAGGTGCGGGCCCTCGTCGCTCGACTGGCCGCCGACGTGGCCGATGAGCTGGCCCCGGATCACGCGCTCACCCTGGTGGACGGTCGCGTCGTTGAGGTAGGCGTAAAACGTATAGTACCCGCCGCCGTGATCGATCAGCACCGACGTCAGGTACAGGCCCAGCGGTCCCGCGAGGCTCACCGTTCCGGCGGCGACGGCGCGCACCGCCGTGCCGACGGGCGCCTTGATCCCGATGCCGTGCCGCGGGATGCGCGTGTTGTTGGGGCCCGTTGTCGTGCCGAACGGATAGATGATCGAGCCGCCCCCGCCCCCCCCCCCCCCCCCCCCCCCGCCCCC
>DATLXS010000003.1:0-2418 GCA_035575675.1 Gemmatimonadales bacterium | reverse complement strand
GCCGGGCCGCAGACTCGATGACAACGTGCACATGTTGCTGCGGTTCGAGAACGGCGCGCGCGGCATGCTGTGGGGGAGCCAAGTGGCGCCGGGCAACGAGAACGGGCTCCGGCTGCGCGTGTACGGCGAGAAAGCCGGCCTCGAATGGAGCCAGGAGCACCCCAACCAGCTGCGCTTCGCTCCGGTGGGCCAACCGCCACGGATGTTATCGCGGGGTGGTCCGAATCTCGGTGTTGACGCGCCGCGCGCGACCCGCATCCCGTCGGGCCATCCGGAGGGCTATCTCGAAGCGTTCGCCAATCTGTATCGCGATCTGGCGGAGCAGATCCGGGCGCGTCGTGCCAAGCGGGCGCCCGATCGGGCGGCGCTGCTGGTGCCGACGGTGGAAGATGGCGCGGACGGCGTCAAGTTCATCCATGCGGCCGTCGAGTCGAGTGCCAAGAACGGCGCGTGGGTCCTCACCCCCTGACCCCCTCTCCCTTCGGGAGAGGGGGAACTAAGGGCCGAACGTCGCGGTCAACACGGCAAAGAGAAGCGCGTCCCCGCTGGCGTCGGGATTCGTGAACACGAAATAGAGGTCATGGACTCCCGTCGCCCGTTGCAGCGGCACGCGGCGCGGGAGCGGCGCCTCATCGGTGGTGGACAGAATCGGCTCGCTCTCACCCAGCAACGCGCCGGTCGGCGCATCGAGATGCACGGCAATCTTCCCGCCCTTCGCCTGATATTGCGCGGGCGCCGCCACCAGGAACGTCACGGCGCCGACTCCCGTCAGATCGATCTGTTTCAGCGCCACGGATGACCCCGATCGGTTTGCGACCGCGATCGGAACCGGCGCGCGCTCGTCCGTCTGTTTCGATACGCCGTTCGACATGTCACCGTCGGCCACGATCACCGTGGGCGACCGCAGCTCGAGCGTCTTTTCGGTCGTGATCGCCGGCACGCCGTTCGCACCGCGGTCGGTGTACGTGGCGCGCAGCAGCACCACGCCGTGCGGCGCGTCACCCGACCCCGCAGCGGGCGTGTAGGCCCCACGCACCGGCAGGGATGGGGGCAGGGGCGCCAGGCCCGAGTCGGCGAGACTCCTGATGTACGCCACCATCGCGTCGGCCTGCTCGGCGCTGAGCGCGGGATGCGCCGGCATGGCGACCGGCCCCCACACGCCCGATCCGCCTTCGCGAATCTTCTTGCTGAGCCGCGCGCTCGCCGTGGTGTCATCGCGGTACTTCCGCGCGACGCCCTGGTACGCCGGCCCGATCGACTTGCGATTCAGCTGATGGCAGGAGAGGCAGTCCCCGGCTTCGATCAGCTGCCGCCCCTGATCCGCGGGACTCGCCGCCTCCGATCCGTTCGGGAGATACTGCGCGCGCACCGCCACTCGGCGCGGCGGGATCCTGCCGCTGCGCAACGTGCCGTCTTCGCGATCGCTCACGCGCACCGCGTAGCGCACCGGGACACCAGGGAAGAAGAACGTGCTATTGCCACCGGCCAGGTCGATGTCCACAGTCGGCGGCTGATTGCCCGCGACCATCTCGATCGGGGCCGAGCTGGTCGATGCACCGTGGGCGTCCGTCACCGTCAGTGTTGCCGTGTAGGTCCCCGCTTGCCGGAATGTTATTCCGGGGTTCGGAGCCGTCGAGCGCGCCACAACCTTCCCGCGCTGCGTAATCGTCCAGGCGTACTGGAGCGAGTCCTCGTCGAGATCCAGCGTGCCCGCCGAGGAGAGTGAGATGCGCAGCGGGAGCGCGCCTTTCGGGTGATCGAGCGCTGCGGCGACAATGGGTGCGCGATTGCCGCCGTTGTACTCGATGCGCACGAGCCGCGCATCGTCGTTGCCCGAGAACCAGATCGTGCCGTACTCGAGGACGTACAAATCGCCATTCGGCGCGAATTCCATCTCGATCGGCGCGGCGAACTTGGCGTTCGGCATGAACTGCTCGATGGACGCGAGATCGCCGTTCTTGTCCATCGTCACCGCCATGATCCAGTGGCGCATGAACTCATAGATGAACAGCTTGCCGTCGTAGTACGGCGGAAAGGGCCGCGCCGCGTTCTTGAAATCGTCGCGGTAGAACACCGGGCCGGCCTCGGCGGTGCGTCCCCCGGTGCCGACGATCGGGAACTCGGGCGACGGCGCGTACGGATACCAGATGAACGCCCCGCGCGCCGGCGGCAGCGCGTTCAGCCCTGTGTTGTTCGGCGAGGTGTTGACCGGATGCGCGGGATCGAATTGCGGGCCGCCCTGCGTCGTGACGGAATCGATGACGGTCGTCTTGTAATAGGCCGGGTTGTTCGCCACGAAGTAGGGCCAGCCGTAGTTGCCGGGCCCGCGCGCCTGATCGATCTCGTCGTAGCCGCGCGGTCCCCGGCCGACCGAGTCGACGTTCGCGTCCGGACCGACTTCGCCCCAATAGACGAAAC
>DATLXS010000002.1:0-24710 GCA_035575675.1 Gemmatimonadales bacterium | reverse complement strand
CCGTACCCGCGAGGTCTCGCTGCCGAAAATCGAGAGGGACGAGACGAGTGTGCCACGCAGGGCGAAGCGTAAGCTGCGGCGCGCTGGAGAAAGATTCATTCGTTAATCTACGCGCGCCGCCAGCTTCAAGCGATCGTTAGGCAGCACCGGGTTCCAGAGCCGGCCGTGGCGGCTCAGCAGGCTGGGTCACCAGAGCGACCTCGGCTTCCGTGTGGCGGCGCAAGATTGCCTGGAGTTGCCTGGCTGCAGACTGGTTCAACTCGTAGACCTTCTGAAAGACCTTCGGCTTGTCCTCAGAATCAAGAATGTCATGTTCTTGAAGTTGAGTCGCGGACGCCAGTTCATCCAGTTCAAGAGCGGTGAGTCGAGTGCGCCTAAAGCGTTCGCCCCATCGAAAAGTGGCCTGGAGAGCAGTTCCGGCTCCTGCCACTGCACTAACGAGGATGGCCACGAGGCTGATCGTTGGATTGTCCACCTGCGATTGGTAGGTCACGAGAGCAGGGGTCGCAACAGCGAGAACAGCCAGGGCGCCACTGAAAGCGGTGTACAAGAAACGCTCCCTACCGGCTCTACGCGTGTAAATCGTGGCTTCGTCCTTGACGCGCTTCAAGGTCTTGTCGAGCACCTCTTTGTTCCTGGTGATGCGCTCCTCTAGGGTTGGCACAAGGCCTCCTCGTGAATGCGGACCAATCGTGCTGCCTAACTCACTTTGGCACCAATGGCCCCGCAGAAAGCAGGGCGACGTTTTTCTCGACCCCCTTCTCAGCGACGCCCCACATATGCGTGCCGAGAGCGTTAATCGACCTGTCGAGCGGCGGCTTTCCATCTGGCCGTCTGAGTGCGGGGGTCTCGGAGAAGGGTCTTTCGGTATCTGGATCAATGAATCTCTTCATCCAGTACGCAATCAAGGAGGGCTGTACGTACCCCGTCAGCGTGAACGTTTGTCTCGGCGTTGTAATGGCCTTACCGGTAAGGGGCCTCTCATAAAGAAGAAATGTCCAGATCAGCAATTCAAAGTGTCGCTTGAAGCGATCCTTTATCTCAGCGAGGGAAAAAAGCTTTCCACTGGCCTCGATTGACTCCCGTTGAACGGTGTTGCGTGCCTCTTCGACGGACATCTGCCCTGTCCGCACCCACAATTCGAACATGCTGTGCTCAATCTGGATGGCCAATCTCTCCTTGCTGAGATGCTGTTGCGCTAGATCGAGAATTGCAACGCCGGGGGTGTCGCTAGGCTCGAGCAAGGGGGCCGGACGCCTCTCCTTCTCTCCTGCCTGTTTCATCGCCTTAGCGAATGCGACCATGTAGGGATAAGGCCCCTCCTCAGAGCCCGTTTCAATCAGTAGACGCTCAAATTTGTGAAGATCCTTCACTCGCTTGGCGAGTTGCGATGCCACTATCCTTTCCGGAACCGCTAGGAATCCGCCAGGTAGGCGGGCACCAGGCTTCAACGCTAGCACGCGAAGGGCCTTCGCCTGGGCCACCTGATTAGCTCGTACACGCGGCAGAAGCATCTTGGTTGTAATGGTCTGGAATATCTTACCGGCTAGCGGCGACTCCAGAATAAACGTGAGCGCAAAGTCTATGAAAACGTCGAACCCGCTGACCTCGGGACCTTGCTCGAGCAATTCCAATCTCTTGTCCTGAACCTGTTCCGCGGCAAGTATTGCTCCATCCATAATCGTTTGGGCGCATTCTATTTGCCGTATGGCGGACTGGCGGATGAGAGCCGTGGTTTCTTCTATCGCCTCGGATCCAGGACTGAACACCGGTGGGCCCACTGGATAACTGAGCTGCGGTGGGCGCAGATGCGGAGCAACACTCTCGGATGTTTGGGCCCCCATATCTATGCCGGCGCCTCGACCAATACGTGCAGCGGCGCATTCTCGACGACAGGGTCGCCGAGCTCACCGGCCACGATCCTGTTTGCACGACGAGTGGCCTCGTGTTCTGCCGAGTCGGCAACAGCCGCCAGACGTCGCAGCTCGATAGTGCGCGAGTTTTCGATAAAGGGCTCGCACGCGGTGCATTCGCCAAGGCGGGAGTTGATGCTCATGCCCGCCGTCGGGAAGATGAACGTTTCGGGAGTGTCGCCCGTGGAGCCGAACGCAGCCGAGAAGCTGGCGCGGAGGCCCTCAATGAAGGTGCGCAGGTCGCCCGCCGGTGGCGGTGCCAGCGGCACCGCGAGCTGCGGGCCGCTGATGGCCAGAACCCGCGGCTCGAACGTGCCGACCTCGAGGCCGGAGTCCTCGATGTACTTGCTCTGCTCAGCTGGCGAGAGCCCCTGAAAGAGCGCGAACCGGTAATGGTCTGCGTGCGCCTTAAGATGAGCGAGCAGCGCTTCTTCGCGCTCACGAGCCGACGCCAGCTCATCCAGCGGAAACGCCATTGCGAGCTTGTCCGCCGCACTGAGCTTGTCCTGGTTGGCCGTCGCCTTGGCGATCGCGACAGCTGTGTCTTCCTTGAAGGCACCGTCAGAGCGCTTGGACAGATACTCCTTGTACGCGAGATAGAGCGAGTCCAGCAGGCCGCCGAGACCGCCGTCGTCGGGTGTGTACAAATTGTTCGCCATGCAGAGGCCATTGGCCGCGCCCATGGTTCCCGCGCCGAAGGCCAGGGTGATCGCGTTGCCCATTCCCGCGTCCTCCTTGTCTCTAGCAGACACATCCCGGAACTTGGCGAAGCTCATCGGGTCACCCGGAGCCGGAATCGCCGCGGCGAGCGCAGCTGCATCGGCGATCGTGGGGACCAGCGGTACGGTCTTGATCACGCCGAGTAAACCAGGGAGGAACTTGCTGGCGAGCTGCAGGAACAAGCAATGCTGCGCTTCGATGCGATCGTCGTCGTTGGTTTGCCTTGTGTTTTGGAGAGAAGACATCGCGGGATTCTGCGACGGCGGCGGATTTTCCGGACGCTTTGTAGTGATGACCGTGTGATACGCAGCCGCAATCTGTGTGAGCAGCTCCACAACGGCCTTCTCCTGCGCGCTGGGAGGCAACGACGCCAAGTCTTCCACTATGCCAGCGCCGTTGGTCGTCGCATTCGCGGTCGTGGCAGCCATCGACGCCTGCTCAGAGATTATCGTAACGGCCTTCTCGTACGCACTGGTTTTACGGCAGGCGTCGAAGCCGTCGAGCAGCGATGAATCGAGCAGCGCGCGACGCAATGCAATTTCATTGCTGCGAACCAAGTCGCGGCTGAATGCTGTTGTCGCCATGGGGTTGTCGAGCAGCGCCACCAGTCTTAGGCGCTCGGGAACCGCCGCCAGCGTGACATTGTAGTGGGCGAGCGTCTCGAAGAAGTCCAGCGTGAGCGTGTGAGAGAAGTTGGGGTTCTTGATGTGTCGCGTCACCCGCGACTGGCTCCCCTCCTCGATCGAGTCGGTGATGTGGGTCGTCCTGATCGAGCGAATCTTCGCGGCGGCCTTCTGCGTGGACTCCTTCATCCCCTGGTGCGTGTTGCGGGCGATCGACTGCAGTTGACTGGCGTCGCTGACCTGGCCGTGGACCCCCACGCTGATCGAGCCGTTTCCCGTGCTGTAAGTGGCATCGAGGGAGCCGTCGACCTGCCAATTGAAGTCGTGGTGCTTCGTCATCTCCTGGAAGACGTCATCGGTGGCGCGCTCTGTCTGGCTCGACTCAAACGACTGGTCGACATCGGTCTCAGAGGACTGATCGAGGGTGCGCAGTCGACGCTCCCAACTCGACACCTCGATGGTAGTCTCTTCCTGGGGCGCAAGCGCGAGACTGCTGCGGAGCTCGCCGCGGCTGAAGCCCATCAACTCCCAGGTCTGGCGCCATGGCATGAAGACCGCGAGCCGTATCCCGACCGGGATACGCGGTCCGCTCTCGGGCACGGGCGCCACGCGCCGCGGCACCGCCGTCTGCTGGCTGCCCCCAGAGACGAGTCCGCGCGCAATCAGTCGAGGTACCGACAGGAGACCGAGCGCGTTGTAACGAACCGTCACTGGCGCGCCCGCGACGGCGATGGTCGTGGATCCCGTAGCACGTAGCTGCTGCACGTTGGCGGAGTTCAGGATCAGTGGGATCGGCAACCCGTCCGCCCCGTCGATCTGCGGTTGCCCGAAGAACTGCGCGAGATCTTCGATTACGACGTTCGAATCGGCCGGTCGCCGCACCGGCGCGGGTGGCACGAGGCGCAGGATCGAGTTGGATGAACCGTTCGTCCACACGACCACGGACTCACCAGCCAACAGCGCGCGCGAGACGGAGGCATCGACCGCGACCTTTTCAACCGCCCCCTGGGATTGCACCTTGCCCGATGCGAGCAGTCCATCGACCGCACCTGCGTCGAGCGCGAGGGCCGGCACATCAGGGATGAGCTGCGTCATGAACTGCGGTGCGCTTGCCCCGATCGCCGCCGCAAGGACCAACGTCGGCTCTCCGCGCGCCAGCGCGTCGGCTGCTGCTGCACCGATATCCAGGGTGTACTGGTGTCCGTCGTACTCGATCTGCTCCTTGTTGATGACATCGCCGAGCGTGGTGGGCGCGACGCTCATCTCGACCGGGCTCGACACGTCCGCGGGTTCGAATAGCCTTTGCAGCGCGACGCCACCCAAGAGGTCGGTCTCCACGGGGACCGGCGGCCGCCCTGCTCGCGTGACCTGCCCGTACCCCTTGCGTTCGACCCAGTCCTGCACGGCCTGCAGCCGCCCGCCCGAAGGATCGATGACGATCCGCCGAGAGACTGCCCCGATGCGTTGGTACAGGTCGCCAATCCGACCCCCGTTGCCGTTTTCGCTCGCCGCGGGCGTCTCGGGCTTCTGATAGAGGAACACGAACTGTCCGAAATCGAACTGCCGCATGATCGGGAGCAGGGGAAGGTTCTCGGCACAAGCGCCGAGGAGGGTCGGATCAGGCATGGTTCAATCCCTATGGATGGGAGTTAGGGAGCCCAGGACGGCTCCTCAGGCGCGTGTCACTCATGCGTCCCGTTTCTCCGAGCATAAGCCGCGATTTCCAAACGCGTGTGCGTTCCGAGTTTCTCCGAGATCTTTTGCACGGAACTCAAAACCCTGCCAACGGCGATTCGCAGTCGGCGCCCGATCTCTCGATTACTCAAGCCTTGGGCGATCAGGTGAATGACCTCATGCTCTCGGCGAGTGACCTTCACAACCTCGCCTAGTCCTCTCTGCCGCTGCTGCATAGGAAACCAAATGGGCTTCAGTTCATCAGGAGCGGTTATGAGCCCGCAGGATGAAAGGAGGGCTAGCTCTCTCTCATTGGTTTCAACAGGAGTTAATCCGGCCTGGCCAGAGAGCGCGTGGCGAGAAGCGCTTGAGTGGCTGCGTCTAGGAGGGGTCTGTCTCGGATGGCGGATCACGCTGAGCATAGGCGGCGATTTCCAATCGCGTCTGCAAAGCCAGTTTCTCGAGGATGTTGTGCACGTGGCTTTTGACGGTGTACGTCGCCAAGTGCAGACGGCGCGCGATGTCCTTGTTGCTCAAGCCTTCTACAATAAGGCCGATGACTTCCCGCTCACGTCGGGTCATCCGAACACCCGAGACAGCCTGGCCTCGAGTCACCGCCCGCCTCGAGATCTCAGAGAAAAGCGTCCCTGCCAAGGCCTCTGGAAGCACGGTACTGCCGTCCGCCACAGCGTGAATTGTGCGGACGAAGTCTGCTAGTGTGGCATCCTTCAGAATGAAGCCAGAGACGCCAACTTTGACATAGTCGACGATGTCCTCCTGAACGGGCAGGAGATCCATGATGATCACTCGTGCGCTTGGAGAGGCCCTCTTGACCGTTTCGACCACGTGTAGGCTGTGCTGATTGCGCAAACCAAGGTCCACGAGAACAACATCGGGATTGATGTGGCGGGCTTTTTGAGCATCAAAGGTGCTGTCGCTGCTCGCGACTACGGTGAAGTCAGACCGCTGATTGAGCAAGGCGGTCATTCCCTCGCGCAATAGCGGGTTGTCCTCTACGATCAGCAATCGGAGTTTAGCCATAAGCGACACACCGCACGAGGCGACTCGTCCAACCTATGGCTAAGTAGGGGTCGTTGTTAGGGTCTTTTTGCGGCAGGAACAGGTGAAAATGCGGCATCGGTTCCCCTAATGGTTCTCGCTAAAGGGGCCACGTTTGGTCACCGATTCGGGCTCAGCGGTCGATCACCCTCCATCTCCCTCACGATCTTGCCACCGTGCACTTCAAACAGCTCGAAGTGCTTGAACTCTCTGCACTACGCGCTCGGCGAGAGTGTCTCGCATACTATGTGCGACACCCTGCGGTCGAGCCTGCGCGGCCGCGCCGCGCGTGCAGAGAGCTAGAGTAGTGACGGCGAACAGCCAACGACTAGTTCGCAGCAAGCGTCTCTGCTCGGGCGAGCAGCTGGTTGAGCGCGGCGCGGTCCAGCAACCGTCCTCCTCGAATGACAGCGCGAATCCGTTTCGTATTGGCGATATCGTCGAGTGGATTTGCCTCCAGCAAGACCAAGTCGGCGACCTTACCTGTTGCCACACTGCCGAGCGAGTCAGTCACTCCCAGGAAGCGCGCGGGATTGATCGTCGCGGTGCGAAGCGCCTCGGCTGGCGTGAGGCCGGCACGCACGAGCAAGCCCAGCTCGTCGTGTAGACTGAAGCCGGGATACACGTAGGGATTGGGGCAGTCCGTGCCGGCCAGGAGCGGAACTCCGGCTCGATTCATTGGACCGACCAAGGCGGCGTGAATCGAATCCAGTGCACCCATGTGGGCTGCCACGTCGGGCGGAAGAGAAGCCCAGTATTCGCGAAGTGCCTTGGGGATGTAGGTAAGGAGCGAGTCGTCCGTTCGACGGCCGCCTCGGGCTGACTGCCCGGCGTTGTGGAGCACGACGAGCGTGGGTACCTGCCACGTATCATTCCGTCGGAAGCGCTCGAACAGCGCGGCAGCTCTCCCAGAGTCGTACGTTGCTCTGAGTCGATTGACGTCTGGTATCGAGCCGCGTCGCTGATCCATCGCCTCGACCTCCTCCGATTTGATCTTGCCCTCCTCACTCGATGTTCCCACGTCCACCTCTGTCAGATGCTCCATGCTCCGCTGCCCAGCGTCCGACGCCTCGGCTGCCGTCACGGGGTAGGGCACGTGACCGACGAACGGGAGCCCAACACGCTTCGCTTCGCTGTCGACGGCAAAGTACAGCTCTCTCGGCAGCGACGAGTACACCTTGATGAAGTCCACGCCGCCGGCCTTGAGTTGCCGCACGGCTTCTCGTGCCTCGTCCGACGTACGGACGACCTGTGCGGCCGGCAAGTAGGAATGGGGGCCGTCCACTGCCGGCCCGGCTACGAAGAGCCGAGGCCCTATCTGGGAACCACTGGCGACGGCGTGCTTGAGGGGCACAACGATCGACAGGAGGCTGTGCATGTCGCGCGCGCCGAGCACGCCGTTGGCAACCATCAGCGGAAGAAAGATCTGCGCGGCTCCGGGCGGAAAACTCACGTGGACATGCATGTCCCATAGTCCGGGAATGAGATACCGTCCGCGCCCCTCGATCAGGATTGCACCCGCAGGAACTCGAACGTGACGACCATCGCTCACGGCCGCGATGCGCCTTCCGCGGATCTCGATGGTCATGTCTGGCTGCACACGTCCCGCGATGACGTCGATGACCGCCACGTGCTCGATTACGAGAGGAACGTCCTGAGCACAGACGTACGTCGAAAGTCCTGCGCTTAATGTCACGGCAACCAATGAGGCTCGCAGCATGGAATCCACGTCTCTCCCCGTCGTCTAACGCTGCTCAATCCCGGCATCAGGCTCGACTAGTTCCCCAAGCTCTCGCTTTGCGTGGTTTCCAGCAAATCCAGCCACGATGTCATCCTGACCGACGCGCACGCTTGTGCGCATGGCGCAGCGCCATCGTACGCCATCCGCGCGTCGCGAAGAGCCTGCCCTGAGCGGTAGCGAAGGGACCTGCTTTTTTCATACCTTTGCCGCAGTTCACTATACGCTGGAGCTGACTTGGATAAGAAAAACTTCCTGTTCGTGTCATTGGACGGCCTGATCGCCGACATCGCGTGGTAAGTCGTGAAAGAAGGCCACGAGGTCAAGCTGTTCATCGAGGCGAAGGACGAGCGCGAGATCGCCGACGGCTTCGTCGCCAAGACCGACGAGTGGGTCCCTCGCGCTGTCATCCAGCTGATTGGGGTGGCAGGCGGTGACTGTAGAATCTAACCCATGCCTCGGTTGAGCGAACTTCCGTGGCTCCTCCTCATATGGACGGCTCGACGCGGCATCGTCGACGGCGTCCGAGTCTCTGTCTCTCACTCCGCCGACGACGGTGACGATGTGTTTGGAAAAGTCGCTGAGGCATTGCGTCTGATAGATATGTACGCTCCCAGAATGTCGGCGCGAATGCGTAGGGATGTGAAGCGGCTTCTGTTCACAGATGTGTCAGGGGGGCGCTATCTCGCCGGACTACGAACGTCCATGATAGGAGTCGATTACGCACGACGAGCTCCACCGCTTGAGTTGGCGATGATGTTTGTCCACGAGGCGACTCATGCGCGACTGGCAATAGCAGGCTTTCGATACTCGGGAGCGTGTCGGGAGCGAATCGAGCGCATTTGCATTGCGGCGGAAATTGCATTCGCCGAGCGCGTGCCTGGAAGTGAGACGGCAATCGACAGCACACGGGCACTCTACAAAAGTGAGTGGTGGACGCCCGAGAGAAGTACGGAAGACGATACTGCTGAGTTGAGAAGGCGCGGTTTGCCAGACTGGATTATGAGGATTCTAGTGCGCCTGCGCAAACGAGCCTGAATCGAGTGGGATCCGTTTAATGCTTTTATAACGCCGTTAGCGTCAACCTGGAGCAGCCTTGGACAAGAAGAAATTCCTGTTCGTCTCGCTCGACGGCCTGATCGCCGACATCGCGTGGCAGGTCGTGAAGGAAGGCCACGAGGTCAAGCTCTTCATCGAGGCGAAGGACGAGCGCGAGATCGCCGACGGCTTCGTGCCCAAAACCGACGACTGGGTCACCGACGTCCCCTGGGCCGACGTGATCGTCTTCGACGACGTCTTAGGCCAGGGGGCGAAGGCACACCAGCTCCGCCAAACCGGCAAGCTCGTGGTGGGCGGCAGTCCCTACACCGACCAGCTCGAGGACGACCGCGCCTTCGGCCAGCAGGAGCTCAAGAAGGCCGGCGTCTCGATCATCCCGCAGGAGAACTTCCACTCCTTCGACGACGCGCTCACCTACGTGCGCGCGAACCCCAACCGCTACGTCATCAAGCCGAGCGGCGAGGCGCAAAACATCAAGCAGCTGCTGTTCGTGGGCGAGGACGAGGACGGCAAGGACGTGATCCAGGTGCTCGAGGACTATCAGCGCGCCTGGGCGGATCGGGTGAAGGCGTTCCAGCTCCAACGCCGCATCGTCGGCGTCGAAGTCGCGGCGGGGGCCTTCTTCAACGGCAAAGAATTCGTGCTGCCGGTCAACATCAACTTCGAGCACAAGAAGCTGTTCCCCGGCGACATCGGCCCGTCGACCGGCGAGATGGGCACGGCGATGTTCTGGAGCGAGCCGACTCGGCTGTTCAATGCCACTCTGAAAAAGATGGAAGCGCGGCTGCGCGACGAGCACTACGTCGGCTACATCGACGTGAACTGCATGGTGAACTCGAACGGGATCTATCCGCTCGAGTTCACCTCACGCTTCGGCTATCCGACGATCAGCATCCAGCAGGAAGGCATGCTCACCCCCATCGGCGAATTCTTCTACCGCCTCGCCGAGGGCTCCCTCACGACATTCAAGGCGCGCAGCGGCTTCCAGGTCGGGGTCCGCATCATGGTGCCGCCGTTCCCCTATACCGACCCGGAAACGTTCGCCAAGACCTCGAAAGACGCGGTCATCATCTTCAAGAAGCCCACCAGGGACGGCGTCCACATCGAAGACGTCAAGCAGGTCAACAACGAGTGGGTCGTCACCGGCACGTCCGGCGTCGTGCTCATCGTGGTCGGCATCGGCACCACGATGAAAGCCGCGCAGAAACAGGCCTACAATCGCGTCGAAAACATCATGATCCCCAACATGTATTACCGCAAAGACATCGGCGACCGCTGGTTTGAGGACTTCGATCGGTTACACACCTGGGGCTATCTGCGTCCCTGATCGCTTGACAAAACTGGGACAGCTTGAGACATCTAAATAGCGTAAAAACACGGCCTTCATGAGGGAGGTCTCGACCCATGGTGCAGCTCACCCGCCGCAACTTCCTCAAGCTCGGGGCTACCGGCGTTGCAGCTGCAGCCGGCGTGACCCCACTGGGCTTTGACCTCGCCGCGGCGATCCAGGTCAAGCAGACGCTCCGGATCGCCGGAGCCAAGGAATCGCACTCCCTCTGCCCCTACTGCGCGGTGGGCTGCTCCCTCGTCGCATACACGACGCAAAGCGCCGACGGCGCCACGCGCCTCCTCCAGATCGAAGGCGACCCGGACAGCCCGGTCAACGAGGGGCGGCTCTGCCCCAAGGGCGCGAGCGCCATGCAGCTCGCGATCACCGCGCGCCGCGCCGAGAAGCCGATGTACCGCGCCCCGGGGAGCGATCACTGGGAGGAGATCAGCTGGGACGCGCTGCTCGACCGCCTGGCGCAGCGCATCAAGGATTCGCGCGACGCGACGTTCGTCACGCAGGACGCCAACGGCAACACCGTGAATCGCTGCGAGGGCGTCGCCTTCGCGGGGGGCGCGGCGTTCTCGAGTGAGGAAGGGTACTTCGCGACCAAGGTGATGCGCGGCCTCGGTCTCATCCATCTGGAGCAGCAAGCCAGAGTCTGACACGGCCCCACAGTGGCCAGTTTGGCCGCTACGTTTGGTCGGGGCGCCATGACGAACCACTGGCGCGACATCAAAAACGCCGACCTCATCCTGATCAACGGCGCCAATCCCGCCGAAGCGCATCCCGTCGGCTTTCAATGGTTCGTGCGTGCCAAGCTCGATCCCAAGCGCGGGCCCGGAACGGGCGGCGGCGCGAAGATCGTGCACGTAGACCCGCGCTTCACGCGGACCTCGGCGCTCGCCGACATCCACGCGCGGATTCGCGTCGGCACCGATGTCGCGTACTTCGGAGCGCTGATCAACTACGTGGTCCAGCATAACCTGATCCACCGCGAATACGTCCAGCACTACACCAACGCGTCGTTCATCGTCAAAGACGGCTACGCCTTCCACGACGGGCTGTTCAACAGTTACGACGCGAGCAAGCGGGCGTACGATCCCACGACCTGGGCGTACGAGACCGACGAAGCGGCGACGGCGGCGGCCAAGCAGGTCGAGGCCCAGGCCGTCGCCGGTGGGCAGGCGCCGGGCCCGCGCATCAACATCGCCCGCCGCGACATGACGCTCCAGCACCCGCGCTGCGTGTACCAGCTGCTCAAGCAGCATTACGCGCGCTACACTCCGGAAATGCAGGCCACCATCACCGGCATTCCCACCGAGCAGTTCCTCGAGATCGCGAAGCTGGTCGGGGAGATGGGCCGTCCCGACAAAGTCATGACGATCGTCTACGCGGTCGGCCTCACGCACCATACGACCGGCGGCCAGCTGATCCGGAGCGGCGCATTGCTGCAGCTGTTGCTCGGCAACATCGGCCGCCCCGGCGGCGGCATGAACGCCGAGCGCGGACACGCCAACATCCAGGGAAACACCGATCACGCGATTTCGTGGGAGATCTTGCCCGGCTACCTCCGCATCCCCGCGCCCGGGCAAAAAAATCTGACGGACTATGTGACGCAAAGCGCGCCGGCGAAGACTGACGCGAACGCGTGGAACTACTTCGGCACGAACTACCGCAAGTTCATGGTCAGCCTGCTGAAGGCGTGGTTCGGCGACGCGGCCACGGCGGCCAACGAATTCGCGTTCGACTTCATTCCCAAGCCGGGGGGCAACTCGTCGTGGATGTCGATTTACGACCAGGCGTTGAAGGGCAAGATGCAGGGCGTGATTCTCTCCGGCATGACGGCCACGAGCATCGGCCCGGATTCGAATCAGGTGCTGCAGGCGCTCGGCAATCTCAAGTGGCTCGCCGTGATGGACGCGTTGCCGACCACCAGCTCGGAGTTCTGGCGGCGCCCGGACGCCGATCCCAAAACGATCCAGACCGAAGTCTTCATGATCCCGACGACGCACTGGATCGAGAAGGACGGCTCGTTCGTGAATAGTGGCCGCTGGTCGCAATGGAAGGACCAGGTCCTGCCGCCCCAGGGAGAGGCCCGCCACGATCACTGGATCCTCGCCGATCTGTTCCAGCGGGTGAAGCAGCTGTATCGGGACAAAGGCGGCAAGTTCGCGGCGCCGATCATGGCGCTCACGCTCAACTATAAGGATCCAACCAAGCCGGAGCTCGATGAGCTCGCGCAGGAGGTCAACGGCTTCGACCTGACGACCAGGCAACGCCTGGACTCGTTCGCCAAGCTGAAAGACGACGGTACGACGACGGCCGGCGACTGGATCTACACCGGCAGCTATCCGGAGAGCGGCAACCTCATGAAGCGCCGGGCCGGGACCCAGGACGTGCAGAAAAACGACCCCACGGGCATGGGGTTCTTCCCCGGCTGGGCATGGAGCTGGCCGCTGAATCGCCGGGTCATGTACAACCGGGCGTCAGCCGACGTGAACGGGCGACCATGGGACCGCTCGCGCCCGGGCATTGCGTGGGACGAGGCCCAGCAGAAGTGGGTGGGCGACGTCCCCGACTATCCGCCCACCATGGACCCCAAGAGCCCGAAAGCGTGGGGGCCGTTCATCATGACCGGCGAGGGTACGGCCCGGCTCTTCTCGAACTCGATGATCGACGGTCCGTTGCCCGAGCATTATGAGCCGATCGAGGCCCCGATTCCGAATCCGTTGCATCCGAACCAGTCCGCGTCCCCGGTCGCCTTCCTTTATGACAAGGCCGCGGGACGCGAGAACCGCTTCGGCACCGTGGCAGACTACCCGTACGTGGCCACGAGCTACCGTCTGACCGAGCACGAGCACTACGTGACGCAGCACGTCCCGCTGCTCGTTGGCCTGCAGCCGCAGCCGTTCGTGGAGGTGCCCGAGGAGCTCGCGAGCCAAAAGGGGATCAAGAGCGGCGACCGCGTGCGCGTGTCGTCCAAGCGCGGCAAGCTCGAAGTTGCGGCGATCGTCACCAAGCGGTTGGGGGGGGTCGACGTCGGCGGCAAGCGGGTCTTTCAGATCGGGATTCCGATCCATTGGGGATTCGTCGGCCTGGCGGCGGAGCGCGACCCCGGCAAGGGCGCGAACTGGCTGGCCAACGCCCTCACCCCCTTCGTCGGCGATGCCAATGCGCGGACGCCCGAGTTCAAGGCGTTTCTCGTGAACATCGAGAAGGTATGACGCACGCCGGCCTGGTGGCGGTCGATCCCTGGACAGAACGACGCGAGCGCGCGGCAGCGCTGCTCGCGCGCTATCCGTTCGCCGGCGACGTGTTGCGCTTGTATGCGGCGCTCGTGCCGGTTCAGGAGCGCGCGTTTCGCAGCGCACGCGACGACGCCCCGCCGTCGGACTCTCAGCAACTGGCGTCGTACATCGCCGAGCGGGTGCTCCCGCCCGTCGTCGACGTCACGGCCGCGCACGGCCCGCACCGTCTGAAAGAAGCAGTGCGCGAGCGGTTCGCCGCGGGCCGGCTCGCGGACCTGGTGGCCCGCTGGCTGGGGGGGGGAGGCGAGGACCAGCCGGCGATCGAGCGCTACCTGGCTCGGGTTTCCGCGGCACCGGTGCTCGAGGCGCTGGGTGCCGCGGCGGGGCGGGCGTGTCGCGGCCCGCGAGACGCACGGGGGGCGCACTGCCCCGTGTGCGGTGGGCTCCCGCAGCTCGCGTATGTCGAGCCGAGCGGCGACGACCTCGTGACCGCGCCGCGCCGGCTGCTGTGCTCGCGGTGCGGGTCCGCGTGGGTCTTCCCCCGCCTGACGTGCGCCGCGTGCGGCGAAACGGCCGCGAGCCGGCTGGGCATTTTTGCGGAGACCGAGCGCTTCCCCCACATCCGGGTCGACGGCTGCGGGACCTGCGATCGCTATCTCCTGACTGTGGATCTCCGGAAGGACCCTGACGCCGTGCCGGTCGTCGATGAATTGGCGGCGCTCCCGCTCGATCTGTACGCGCAGGAGCGCGGCATGGTCAAGATCACGGCGAACATGATGGGGATGGGGTAAGGAGCATCACCATGGCGAAAGCGGTGGGGTTTTTCACGGACGTGAGCGTCTGCATCGGGTGCAAGGCGTGCGAGATCGCCTGCAAGGAGTGGAATCAGCTCCCGGGCAACGCGCCGGAATTCCTGGACAGCTTCGACAACACGGGGCAACTCGACGGGCAGAACTGGCGCCACGTCAAGTTCATCGAGAAGACGCGCCCCGCGGCGCCGGGTGGCGTCGCGTGGACGATGATGAGCGACGTCTGCAAGCATTGCACCCATGCGAGCTGCATGGATGTGTGCCCGACCAACGCCATCATCAGGACCGAGTTCGACACGGTCTATATCCAGCCGGACGTCTGTAACGGCTGCCGGGACTGCATCGCGGCCTGCCCCTACCACGTCATCGGGTTCGACGCGAACCGCGGGCTCGCGCAGAAATGCACGTTCTGCTACGACCGGCTCCAGAACAACCTGATGCCCGCGTGCGCGACGGCGTGTCCGACCCAGTCGATCCGGTTCGGCCCCTTGGACGAGATGCGCCAGCTCGCCGCGGCGCGGGTCGAGCAGCTCCACGCCCAGGGCATGTCCGAGGCGCACGTCTATGGGGACAAGGAGTATGGCGGGCTGCACACGCTGTTCCTGCTGACGGACAAGCCGGAAGTGTACCAGTTGCCGAGTGCGGAGAACGCCGTCGGCCCCCGCCGCAACAACCGCGCGGGCTATCTCGGCTCGCTCGCGACGGCGTTGCTGGGTATTGCCGGCGCGCTGGTGGCGTTCCGCGGCCAACGCGCGGCAGCGGTCAAAGAGGGATAGACACCATGCCAGAGCACTTTGTCGCGCCGCCGGACTGGGGCTGGTACATCCTCGGCTACTTCTTCTTCGGCGGCATCGCCGGGGGCGCGTATGTGCTGGGGACGATGCTGCGCCTGTGGGGAGAGCCGCGCGACGCGAGCGCGGCGCGTCTCGCCTTTCTGATCAGCTTTATCGTGCTCTTGATTTGTCCCATCCTGTTGACGTTCGACCTCGGCCGGCCGTTCCGCTTCTGGCACATGCTGATCGATGCACGCACCGGCAGCCTGTCGTTCAAGTACTGGTCGCCCATGTCGGTGGGCGCCTGGGCCCTGATGGCCTTCGGCGTCTTCGCGGCCGGCTCGTTTGTGGAGGCGCGCTGGCCCCACAGCGTGGTCGGCCGCGTGCTGGGCGGCCCGGTGGGGCGCCCGTTCATGATCCTGGGTTCGGCCCTCGGCCTCTTTATCGCCGGGTACACCGGCGTGCTCCTCAGCGTGAGCAACCAGCCCGTGTGGAGCGACACCTGGGCCCTGGGCGGCCTGTTTCTGGCGTCCGCGCTGTCCTCGGCGGCCGCCGCGATCGCGTTCATCGCGCTGCGCCGCGGCGGCGATGCGCAGGTCAGCGCGCCCAAACTCTTCGCGGCCGACCGCTACTTCATTATTCTGGAGCTCGTCCTGCTGGTGGTGTTCTTCCTGACCCTCGGCGCCGCGGCGTCGAAAGTCCTGGGGGCGTGGTTGCTCCTCTGGCTCATCGTGCTCGCCGGCACGGTACTTCCGCTCGTGCTCCACCTGCGCCCGGCGCTGGTCCAGGGGCGCTCGCCGCTCCTCGCGCCGGGCCTCGTGCTGATCGGCAACATCGCGCTGCGCGCCGTCGTCATCTTCGGCGCGCAAGCCTAGGCGTGCTCAAAATCGGCGTGCAGCTGCTCCGTCCCGTCGAGGACGTCGGAGAGTATTTCGCCGATGCCAGCGCCCTGGAAGCGGCCGGCGTGGATTCGCTCTGGACGGATCGGGGATCCGGACACGATCGCTGGATGCTCTTAGCGGGGCTCGCGGTCGTCACGAGTCGCGTGCGGCTTGGCGCGACGATCGTCCCCGCCGATGTGCGCGTCCCCGACGCATTGTGCGAGCGACTGGCGGCCCTGCACCGCTTGTCGCGCGCGCGCGGGATCGTACGAATCGATCCGGCCGTCGCGCGCTGTGAGGATGTGATCGCGCTGGTGCGACAGGCGGCAGGCGACGGCCTCACGATCGTGCTCGAGGCAACCGCGCAGCCAACGCAGGCGCGGGTCGAGCGGTGGGCGCAGGTCCCCGCGCCGGAATCGCGCGACGCGTGGCGCGAGACCCGCCGTACCTACGAGGAGATGGGAGCAAGCGGCGTGATCGTGCCGTTCGGGCCGCGGCTCCTGGATCTGCTCCGCCGGCCGGACGAAGAGGACGACCGCTCCGACTTGCTCGTCGCCCAGGGCTGAGGCAACCGCTGGCCAGCCGGCCGAGCCGCCCACCGATCGTGGCCGTGGTCGGTCGCAGCGGGAGCGGCAAGACCACCCTCATCGAGGCGCTCATCCCCGAGCTCGCGCGTCGCGGCCGGCGCGTCGGCGCCGTCAAACACACGCACCACGCGTTCGATCTCGACCCGAGCGGCAAGGATTCCTCGCGCCTGTTCCACACCGGCGCTCCCGTCGTCGCGTTCTCGTCGACCGCGCAGCTGGTGGTGATGCGGCACCTGGAGCACGAAGCGGCGCTGGAAGACGTCATCGCCCGCTATTTCAGCGATGTCGACCTCGTGGTCGTCGAGGGCTACAAAGAGCTGGCGCTGCCGAAGATCGAAGTCGCGCGATCCGGGGAGCAACTCCTCTGCTCGCCGGACGAGCTGATCGCGGTGGTGAGCGATGATGGCCGGGACGTGCAGGTGCCCACGTTTCGTCCTGGTGACATCAGCGCGCTTGCAACGCTCGTCGAGACGAGGGTTCTCTACTGAGCCCGCCGCCACAGGGCGGCGTGGCGGGCGCCGTCGAACTGGGGGTCGCCGAACCAGCCGGCGACATCGGCGGCGGCGTTGATCGCAGCCGGGAAGCTCGATACCGGGTCGCCGAGCGTATTGGGCACTCCCAGATCGGTGACCTGCCCATCCTGCCAGACGGCGGCGTGGTCCACCTCCCGCGCGATCGACACCTGACCTGCCACGATGCCGCGCTGGTTTAGCGTGGCACCGCTCAACCCGAGGGGGCCTGTGAACGTGCCACGGTCCCACAGGGCGTCCCGCAGCAGGACTTGCCCGCGATTGTTGACCCTGAAGCCGAAGCCGGAGGTGCTGAGGGAAGACAGTGCGCCGAGGTCGACCAGCTGACTGCCGTCCCAGAGCCATGCGCGGTACGAGGGGCTCGCAGGGTTGATGATGCACTGGCCGACGACTTCTCCCCGGGCATTGAGGCCGCCGGTCGCCATCTGATCGCCCAGATTTCCGAGATCCACCATCCCCGTGGCGGGAGTCCACAGGAAGGCATCCTGATGTGCCCGTGTGGGTGCGTCGGAGTGGCCGGCGACCGCGCCCGCCTGATTGATACCGCGGACGAGGCTCGCGTCGCCGCCCAGGGTGCCGAGGTCCTGAGCCGCGCCGCCGCTCCAGCGCATGGCGTGACCGGGTGCGCCGGAAGTGCCCGCGGTCCAGGCGACCTCTCCCGCATCATTCAGATAGACAAGCGCCGTCGGGTCACGGAAAGCAGGCCCCAAGTCCTGCATTTGTCCGGCGGTCCATAGAAACGCGTGCCACTCGCCCGAGGCCGTCGTGCTGGTGCCGGCCACCTGGCCTGCGAGATTGATGGCGTCGGCCCGGCTGCAGCACCCGCCCAAGGTGCCCAGGTCCTGCATCGAGCCATGGCTCCACAGGAAGGCGTGCGAGGGGGGCGGGAACCCATCGCCGGTCTGGCTCCACCCCGCGACCTGATCGCTGTCGTTGAGGCTCGTGGCCTGGCTCACGTTACCCCCGAGGGTGCCGAGGTCCACGACTTCGTAGCTGGGGGAGGCGCTGGCTGCAGCGTCTGCAGCAAGCTGCCGAGGTCCCGGTTGTGCGGGGTCACGGATCGCATCGCACCCGCTGAGGAGCGGGCACAGAGAGAATGCGAGCAGAAGCGAGAAACTCGGGACGCGCATCGGGCACCTCCCCAGGTTGCTGAAGACGCAACGTCCGGGGGGTCGCGTAGCAAAAAGCGAGCCGCCTCAAATGGAGCAGAACCGGATGAGCGCGTGAGGTTCCGCCGCAACAGACTGTACCAGTTCCCAAACGATTTCGATCGATTGCGCACGGAGTTATTTGCGGCCGTAGAACAGCCGGTAGGCGGCCGCCCCGTGCATCACGCCTTTGTCGATCAGCTCCGCCATGTAGCCCGGCATCGCGCCGATTTGCGGCTTCACTTTCGCCGCGCCCGCCGGCGCCTGATCGTTCGCAAGCCCGCGATAGGAATCGGTCAGCCCGGCCCGCAGCGCCTCCAGCACCCACGGCTTCATCTCGACGGTCGCCTTGGTCACCTCGACGCCGCGAATGGTACCCTGGGGCCCGAACCCGATAGCGAGCTCGAGCGGGCCGTGTTGGCAATCGACGCGCATGAAGATCAGCGCGCCGGTGACCTGGTCCTGATGCTTCCCGACGTAAAAGGTCACCACTCCATCTGGCGGCTCCCACCCCACGGCGTCATGGAGTTTCTTCGAATCGGCACTGCTGAGATGCAATTCGCGCGCGGCAAACTGCTCGGCGCCGGGCAACAGATGCGCCACGGCGTCTTGGCGCTTCACGAGAATGACGGTCGGCGTGATATGGAGCAACACGGCAGCGACCGCGCCAAGTAAGAGCGTTTTCATGGTCTCCTCCACCACATGCGATAGGTGGCTAGTGCCGCCACAATGGTATATCCCAGTGCCATCGCCCAGCCGCCCGCGAGCGTGACGAACGCGAAGCCGGGCGAGACGAGTTTCGTGAGCCACATCCCGGCGAAGTCGAGCCAGGGAGCGGCGAACAGAAGCGCGATGATGGCCAGACCGGCCCAGCGCGGCAGCGGCAGGCCGAGCGCGATCACGGCGAGGCACGCGGCGATCACGGCATACATCGGCATGTGCACGTGCGTGTCCTGCACGAGCAGGTTGATGTCGACGTGATGCTGTTCCTCGCCCATCTCCGCCATCGAGACGGGACGCTCCGTGACCATCGTCGTCTCCGGCGGCATCTGCATCATCATCGCCTCACCCGCCGCCCCGTAGGTCTCGGCGACTTTGGTCGTGCTGAACCCCGCATACAGACCGACCATCCACGCGCCGAACAGATAGGACGTGCCGAACGTGGCGAGCAGCAGCGTGACGAGCCAGCGCACGCGCAGATCGGCGTGCCGTAGATCGTAGAGCACAGTAGCTCCTAGAAGAGGTAGACGAGCTCCACGAGTGCGATCACGTTTGATCGCACCAGACTGCCATTTTTTTTCTCGAACACCGGTTGCGTCGAATGATCGATGCGTAGCGCCGGCCGGATCGAAAACGCGGGGAGGCGGAAATTCGTGAACTCGACGTTCGCGAACACGCCTTCCTGCGCCTCGCGATAGAAGTACCACGGCGAAATCGTGACCGAGCTGAGTTTTTGCGCGGTGCCCGTTCTCGCGCCGGCGGGGTCGTCCATGACCTCGCCCCGAATCGTCAGTCCGGTCGATCGCCCGGCGCGCCAGAATGCCTCGCCCACGACGCCGCTCCAGGTGGTGCCTTGCTGCGATCCGTGATGCGCTTCGGCCTGGACGATGAGCCGCTGCGTGGGCTGCCACGTCGCGTCACCCGTGATCAGGGTCCGCTGGGCTCCGTTGGTAGAGTCCGCTTCAGGCCCGTACAGCGCGCCCGCTGCGACCGCGAGCCGGGATGAAGGAAATACTTGCACTTTCAACCCGCCCGTTTTGCCGCTGTTATTGTCCGCCTCCTGATCCCAGCCGTTCGCCACGAGACCGAGCACACTGATCTTGGGGTTCAGCGTGTAGCGGGCCATCAGGCCGGTGAACTTCACCGGCCGGGCAGTTTCGAACGTGAAGGACGTGGTGGGAACGAGATTCAGCGGCTCGTCGTCGCGCTCGAACCCGATCGGCGCGTCGAACCGCCCGAACGAGAGCGTCAGCGCGGTGAGATGTGCCGGCGTCCAGTTGATGATGAGGTTATCGATCTCGATCGCCGTTTCCGGCGGACCGCTGTCCGACTGTTCGAGACGCGTCGTCAGCTGGCCGAAGAAGTAGAGCTGATCCGACCAGGGCCGGAACAGACTCAATGCGAGCTTCGACCCGAGCGCCGTGTTCTGGGCGAGATTGCGGTCGTAGCTCCCGAGTCCGACCGCGAAGCCGGACACGACGAGTGGCGCCTTCTCTTCAAGATCTCCATTGCCGCCTTGCGCCGCCCCTCGCCGCCCTGCGCCGCCCAGTAAGGCGAGCAGACCGACGAAACACGTCGTCGATTTCCAAATAGACATGACGCCCCTCCACAAGGGGTTGTCGGTAATCGGTTATCGGTTGTGCTGCGAAAACTTCTGGTTAGCCGACGAGTGGAGGAGCTAGCGCGAAGGGGAGGAGACGCTGGCGTGAGGGGAGAAGAACGGAGCGACTCGGCTCGACATCAACCGCGACTACCGGCAAGGGGGCGGCTACCCAGCCAGCGGATATCGTGGGTAGCGAGCCGCTCACGCTCGCGGGACAACACGCTTGAGGAGCGCTGTTCTGCGTTCCCTTGTGGTGTGCGTCGTGATGATGACTACACGCGAGCGTGTCCGGGCCGGCCATTGCGAGGCCGAACGCCAACGCCAGCACGACCCGGAGGAATCGCATCGCCGTAATTATACCGCTTTGAGCTTCCAGCGCCCGCGCCGAAACAGCACCGCGCTGGCGACGGCCAGTGTGGAGAAGGCGATCGTCACCGCCCAGGCGACGCCCTGGGGTCCCAAATTGAAATGGCGCGCGAGCACCCAGGCGACCGGAATCTCCCACAACCAGAAGCACAGCAGGTTGAGCCACGTCGGCGTCCAGGTATCGCCGGCGCCGTTAAAGGAATTCGTCAGCACCATCCCGTAGGCGTAGAACAGGTATCCGTAGCTGATGATGCGCAGACATTCCGAGGCGATCTGCGCAACGGCCGGATCCTTGGTGAACGCATGCGCAATCGGATTCGCGAACACGACGAAGCAGAGACCCGCCACGCCGAGGAAGATCAGGTTGTAAAACGCCGCCTTCCACACCGCCTGCTCGCCCCGTTCGGGCTTCCCCGCCCCCAATGACTGGCCGACCATCGTCGCCGCGGCGTTCGCGAGACCCCATGCCGGCAAGAGCGCGAAGATGATGATGCGGATTGCGATCTGATATCCGGCGAGCGCGTCCGTTCCGAACGACGCATTGATCCGCGTGAGGCCGATCCAGCTCGCCATGCCGACGAACACCTGGAAGGTCCCGGTCCCCGACAGCCGCAGCAGCGTTTTCATCACCGCCGGCTTGAGCTGAATCTGATGGCCGTGAATCACCACGCGGCCGTCGCGCCGCCACAGCCTGTACAGTTGATAGAGCACGCCGGTGCCGCGTCCGATCGTCGTCGCGATCGCCGCGCCCGTGACGCCCAGACGGGGGAACGGACCGATGCCGAAGATGAGCAGCGGTCCGAGGATGATGTTGATCCAGTTCGCGAGCCACAGCACGCGCATCGCGATCGCGGCATCGCCCGCGCCGCGGAAGATCGCGTTGATGAGGAAGAGCAGCAGGATGACGACGTTGCCGCCCAGCATCACCCGCGTGTACATCTGGCCGGTCGCGATGACGGCGGGAGACGCCCCCATGAGAGCCAGCAGAGTGCGCGCCAGCAGCACGCCCGCCACGCCGATGATGGCCGCCAGGCTCACGCCGAGCGCGATCCCCTGGACCGCCGCCTCGGCCGCCGCTGCTGGATTCTTTTCGCCGATGCGGCGCGCCACCATCGCCGTCACGCCGATCGACAGTCCCATCGCAGCCGTGTAGGCGATCGTCAGCATCGACTCGGTAAGCCCCACCGTCGCCACCGCGTCCGGGCCGACGTGCCCGACCCAGAAGATGTCGACGACGGCGAATACCGACTCCATCAGCATCTCGAGCACCATCGGCACCGCGAGCAGGATGATCGCGCGGCCGATGGGTCCAGAGGTGTAGTCGTGGTGGCTGCCGCGGATGGCTTCGCGGATCGTTTGCCAGAGGCTCACGCCGGAATCCTACTATTGCTCCGTGCAATCAGCGACCCTTGACGCATTGTCTTTCTCTGGTCATCCTGCTTGCGCCCGGGGGAGCATGAGCGAGACGGCAGCAGGCGTCGAAATCCGGCAGCTGCACAAGCGTTACAAGGGCGGCGACCACGACGCGGTGGACGGCGTAGATCTGTCCGTCCGCGATGGGGAGCTGCTCGTGCTGCTCGGCCCCTCGGGCTGCGGCAAGACGACCCTGCTCCGCATGATCGCGGGGCTCGAGCACCCCAGCGCCGGCGAGATCTATATCGCCGGCCGGCGCGTCGACCAGGACGTGCCGCCGCGCGCCCGCGGCATCGCGATGGTCTTCCAGAGCTACGCCCTGTACCCGCACCGCACCGTGTCAGGCAACATCGCGTTCCCGCTCGAAGCGGCGCGCCTCCCCCGCGCGGTCATCGCCGAGAAAGTCCGCTGGGCGGCAGACCTGTTCGGAATCGCCGGGTATCTGGACCGCTATCCGCGCCAGCTCTCGGGCGGTGAGCGCCAGCGCGTTGCGCTGTGCCGTGCGGTGGTACGGGACCCGCAGGTCTTTTTGCTCGACGAACCGCTCGCCAATCTCGATGCCAAGCTCCGGAACACCGCGCGCGACGAGCTGAAGCGGTTCCAGCGCCAGATCAAGCGTACCACCGTGTACGTGACGCACGATCAGGTCGAAGCCATGGGCTTGGGTGACCGCATCGCGGTCATGGACCGCGGGAAGGTGCGGCAGGTGGGCACACCCCACGAGGTGTACGAGGACCCCGTCGACACGTTCGTGGCGACCTTTCTGGGCCAGCCACCCATGAATCTGGTCGAGCACCCCGGCGGCGGCGGCAGGACGCTCCTGGGGTTCCGGCCCGAGCACCTGCTGCCGAGCGACCACTTTGGCGACCGGGAGCCACTGCACCCGATTCCGCTCATCGTGCGGCGCGTCGAGTACCTGGGCTCGGATCGGTATGTCTACGGGACCGTGGAGTTCGCGCCCGACGCAACCGTGATCGCCAAGCTGCCCGCGAACATCGGACGGGCAATTCCGGAAGAAGAAGGAGGGCGGCTCGATTTCGCCGTCCCCGAGCGGGCGCTCTGTCATTTCGATGCCCAGACCGGGGCGCGGGTGCGGCGGTGAAATTCGCCGATCGCGAGGATCTGCTCGGCGCGGCCATGCTCGGCCCGGCCCTTGCCTATGTGATCCTGCTCGTCGGCGTGCCGTTCGTGCTCGCCATCATGCTCAGCTTTTCGAGCGCCACCGCCGGGAGCCTGACGCTCTCGTGGGCCGGGTTTCGCAACTACAGCGCCATTCTCGCCGACCCGATCTTTCTCCGCTCCCTCCGCAATACCGCGATCGTGACGATCGGATCGCAGGTGCTCGTCATCGTGCTCGCGACCGCGGCGGCCCAGGTGTTCCGCGCTGCCTTCCACGGCAAGCGCGCCGCGCGGTTCGTGCTGCTGTTGCCGTGGGCGGTCCCCGTGTCGCTCGCCGCCATCGCGTGGACGTGGATCTTCGATTCGACCTTCAGCGTGATCAACTGGACGCTCAAGGTGACCGGGCTGCTCCACGGCTGGCTCTACTGGCTCGGCGAACCGGGCCTCGCGCTGTTCGCGATCATCATCGTGCAGGCGTGGCGCATCTTCCCGTTCGCGACCGTGATCGTGCTCGCGGGGCTCTCGTCGATTCCGCAGGACGTCGTCGAGGCGTCGATCGTGGACGGCGCGGGCTTCTGGCGCCGGCTCTTCAAGGTCGAGCTGCCGCTCCTGCTTCCCGTGATCGCCGTGGCGGTCTTGTTCGGCGTCGTCTACACCGCGACCGATCTCGGCGTCGTGTACATCCTGACCGGCGGTGGCCCCGCGAATACGACGCACGTCCTGCCGACGCTCGCGTTCCAGCGTGGCGTGCTCGGCGCCGACCTCGGCCAGGGTGCCGCCATCGCGGTATTCCTCGTGCCGTTTCTGATCGTGGTCGCCGTCCTGATGCTGCGGGTCGCCCGCCGAGCCGAAATCGGCGCAGGAGGGGGGACCAGATGAAACGCGTGGGACTCTACGTGGCAGCCCTGGGGTTCATGGCGTTTGCCGGTTTTCCCTTCTACTGGATGTTCATCACGGCGTTCAAGCAGAACCGCGACTTGTACGTGGGGGCGTTCGACACGCGACACGTGCCGTGGATTTTCAACGATCCCCCCACCTTCGAGCACGTGCGCCTGCTGTTCGGCCAGACGGACTTCCTGCGCTGGGTGGCCAACACGCTGCTCGTGATCGTGGCCGTCGTGATCATCACGGTGACCCTGGCGGTGCCGGCGGGCTACAGCCTGGCCCGGCTGGTCGGGCGCTGGGGCGGGCGGCTGGGGATGGGCATTTTCTTCACCTACCTGATCCCCCCCACCCTGCTCTTCATCCCGTTCTCCCGGGTGATCGCGCTGCTGGGCCTGCAGAACTCGCTCGGCGCCTTGATCCTCGTTTATCCGACGATCACGGTTCCGTTCTGCACCTGGCTCGTGATGGGGTTTGTGCGCTCCGTGCCGTGGGATATCGAGGAGCAGGCCATG
>DATLXS010000001.1:0-3136 GCA_035575675.1 Gemmatimonadales bacterium | reverse complement strand
CCCGCCTCGGCGCCCGTCGCGCCCCAGCGGTAGGGCATCCCCACGGCGGCAAGCGCCTCGCGCGCGACCGCGACTCCCGGTGGCGGTGGCTCGACGACCGGCGTCCGGGCGCTGTCGCGTGCGGCAACCAACACGACGGCCTGCGCCGCAGCGACGAGCAGCGCGAGACCTCCGATCATATACGTCTGCATGGATGACCCCCCGATAGCAACGAAACCGTCTACACCCCGCGGGGTCCGGGGGCTCCATCCCAACCGGCAGACCTATTTCGAAGAAATTAATCCCCGAAGGAACTAATCCCCGTGATCTCCTGGCCGAGGATCAGCGTGTGAACGTCGTGGGTCCCTTCGTACGTGTACACCGATTCCAGATTCGCCAGATGCCGCATCGCTTGATACTCGGCGAGGATCCCGTTCGCACCCAGGAGGCGGCGCGTCTCGCGCGCGGCCTCGGTGGCCATGTTCACGTTGTTGCGCTTGGCGAGGCTCACCTGCTGCGGGGTCGATTTCCCCCCGTCCTTGAGCCGGCCCAGCTGCAGACAGAGCAGCTGCGCTTTCGTGATTTCCGTGAGCATATCGGCGAGCCGCGCCTGCTGCAGCTGGAAGCCGCCGATCGGCTTGCCGAACATGACGCGCTGCTTGGCGTAGCTCACCGCTTCGTCGTAGCACGCCATCGCCGCGCCGACGGCGCCCCAGGCGATCCCGTAGCGCGCGGCCGTAAGGCACAGCAGCGGCGACTTGAGCCCACCCGACTTTGGAAGAATCGCATCCTTGGGCAGATGCACCTCCTGCAGCACGAGCTCGCTCGTATCGCTGGCCCGCAGCGAGAGCTTACCTTTCTGGTCCTTGGCGGAGAAGCCTTTGGTGTCTGTAGGAACGATGAATCCGCGGATGGAATCTGCGTCGTCCAGCTTGCCGGTTTTCGCCCAGATGATCGCGGCCTGCGCCGTCGACCCGTTCGTGATCCACATCTTGGCGCCGCTCAAGACCCAGCCGTCTTTCGTCTCTTTGGCGACGGTGATCATCCCCGCCGGGTTCGAGCCGTAGTCGGGCTCGGTCAGACCGAAGCAGCCGATGACTTTGCCGCTCGCCATCTGCGGGAGCCACTGCTTTTTCTGTTGCTCGGACCCGAACGCGTAGATCGGGTACATCACGAGCGCGCCTTGCACCGAGGCAAATGAGCGCACGCCCGAGTCACCGCGCTCGAGCTCCTGCATGATGAGCCCGTAGGCGACGTTGTTCAACCCGGCGCAGCCGTACTCCTCTGGCAGGTTCGCGCCGAACAGGCCGAGCTCGGCCATGCCGGGGATCAGTTGCTTGGGGAATTTGCCGGCGACGTAGGCGTCGCCGATGATCGGCATGACGTTGTCGTCGACCCATTGCCTTACCGTGTCCCGGATCGCGCGTTCTTCTTCGGCGAGCAGGCTGTCGAGGTCGTAGAAGTCGACGCCTTGGAACTTCGAAGTCATTAGGTTCAAGCTCCCAGAAAAGTGAACTTAACTCGCGGCTTGGGGCTCGAGACTGGGTGATTGGGGTGACGAACGACGGGCAAACGCAGCCGTGTCTGAAGGTTGGAACCGTTGTTTGCCGGAATCCCACCGAAAAAACGTCACTTGAACAGCTGCAGGATCGATCGTGACAAAGTTGAAGGAGACGGGCCGCCCACCCCGCGCCCGGGTCGACAGCGTGCCGGCGGTCGAGACCGCGACCCGGCCGTCGAGCATCTCGGCGCCTTCCTCGTGGTCGTGGCCACAGAGCACCACGTCGGTGCCCGCCTCGATGATACGGCGCTGCGCGCGACGCCAGCGCGAGAGCCCCATGCGCTGCGACATCCCGCCACGGAGCAGGTTGTGATGGAGCACGAGCACGCGCGGCAGGCCGGCCTCCGCGCTCGCAAAGACCGCCTGGACGCGCTGCATCTCGCGTTTCGGGAGGTGGCCCTTCACGGCGATGTCCCGGAGGCGAAGCGTCAGGGAGCCCCAGGCGACGCCGTGCGCGGTCAGCGCGGAAGCGATGATCGCGCCGCCCGGAATGGTGAGAGTGGGCGTGAGGTCGGCACCGAAGTAGCCGCGGTATTTCTCGTAGACCGCGTCCTTACTGAACGGAATGAAGGGCCGGCGCCACCACTGGACGTCGTGATTGCCGGGAATGACAAGGACCGGCGCGGTCTCGCGGCACAGATTGGCGAATGCCCGGCCGCGCTGAAACTCGCCATGGCGCGCGCGCTGTGACAGGTCGCCGCCGATCACGATGGCGTCCGGCCGCAGGTCCGGCAGCATCCGCTCCAACGCCTCGACCACCGGCACGTTGGCCAGCCCGCCGAAATGCATGTCTCCGATGTGCGCGATTTGAACCGTCATGACTCAATTTGTATGGTGTAGGTCAAGGTCGTCTCTCCACTCGCGGGCACGGTGACGCGGAATCGCATCTCGGTGGACGATAGCTTCTCAGGTTGCGAGCTGCTTTCGATGATCTTCCAGTCGCCGTACCGCGCCTCGCGCACGTCCACGTTGACGGCCTCAGCCTTCGCGTTCGTAATCGTCACGCGATACGCGGCCGTCAGGCGCTGGTGAACCGGCAGACCTCTGCGGGCGGGCGGGATCTGCTCCTGATTGAAGTCCGTCTGCACCCGCTCGGCGGTAATGTCGAACGCATCGCCGGATTGCAGGCGCAAATCCCGCCCCGGAGCGGTGTGGTCGTTGGAAGCCTCGCCGATCAGCTGCACCCGGCCACTCGAGTCTGCCTGATACAGCTGGACTGTCCCAGCGGGCAGGGGGCGATCGCCGAATGCGGTCTTCGCGGCGCGCTTGATCGTGTACCAGACCTGCACGGGCACCCGGTCGGGTTCAGGATTCTGACCCATCCAGCCGCGCCACGGGAGCACGCCGGGAACGATGAGCTCCTGAACCACGGGCGCGGAGCTGCGCGGGAAGAGCGCGGTGGTGACGGGAACGTTCGGCTCGATCGCGAGGCGGCCGGGAAGTTGATAGACGTGCGTCTCACCGACCCCTTCCTCTGTAGTCATCGCGTCTTGATCTGCCAGGGCGGCGGCTTCGCGTAGCCTGATGACGCCGTTCGAAGCCTCTGCCCCGTACAGGTTCTTGTTCCGCGTCCGCCGGATGGCCCCTGCGACGAGC